>DATKHX010000282.1:0-2791 GCA_035510075.1 Allostellaceae bacterium | reverse complement strand
CCCTCGGCCTGGACCGAAACCGCGAGATTCCCCTTTGGGCTGATTGCCAGCCCCTCGGGCGAATCGCCGACCGCGACATGGTCGACGACCCGCGGCGGGTTCGCGGCGAGATCGATGACGCCGACCGTGTCGACATTGCCGTCGGAACTGCCGCTGGCACCATTGTCGGCGGTCAGCGCCAGCTTCCCGTCCGGCGTGATCGCGACGTTGTAGGGAAAGATCCCGGTCGGCAGGTCGCGGTGCTCGTCGGTCACCTTGTCGCCGTCGATCGCCAGCAGCGCCACCTTGTTGGCAGAGGGCTTGGTCGCGAGCGCGTGCCTGCCGTCGGGGGTGATGGCGACAGCGGAAACCTGATCCGCCGCCGTTCCGACCGTCACGGTGCCGACCACGAGCACGTCCTTCCCCTTGATCGCGAGGACTGAAATCGTTCCGTCCCCGCGATTGGTGACGAGTGCCATGTCGCCCTTTGGCCCGATCGCCAAGCCGGATGGCTGCTTGCCCACCGTGACCGTTCCGACGATCTTGGGCGGGCTCGCCTTGAGGTCGACGACAAAGACCTTGTTGTCGGGCTCCAGTCGATGGCCCCAGCCCTGGACCACCGGTGCGAGCGAATTGGCGACGAGCGCGATGTCCCCCGAGGGCGTGACCGCGAGGTTTGTCGGCGGCCCGACGACCGAGTTGAAGAGCGGTATCGTCGCGGTGATCTGCGGCATATCCGGCTTGGAAATGTCGATGACCGACAACGTGTCGTGGCCAGGCTCGCGCAGGATCGGCTTAAAATTCTCGTCGACCCCCTGCTTCTCGTCATTGCCGACGATTAGGGTTTGCCCGAGTGCCGGCGTCAACGCGCAGCCGAGCACGCCGGCCATCAGGACAGCGCATTTGAATGACCTCAACGATATCCTCCCTCGATCGTTTGTTTCGCCACGTTCCGAGCGGCGGCGAGATGCTGCCCCGATCCGATCCAGGCGGCAAGCGCTGCGGTCGAAGCGTTGCGGGTTGCCGCTAGTGTTTAGACTCAAACATATGCTTCACGTTGTCGTCATGGCCGGGCCTGTCCCACGGCTGTCGGTTCAAGCGCGCATACAAGTTGGCCGGGCATTCCATATATTTGTTCCCTCGCAAACGGTCATGGCCGGACTTGTTCCGGCCATCCACGTGCCGCGATCAGGGTCGAAGCAGGGCGTGGATCACCGGGGATGAGCCCGGTGATGACGACTAGGAGTAGAGGCTTTGTGCTTCACCGCAACCAGCTTCGCGGAACCGGACAGCAGTGGGCTTGTCCCGGCCGTCCGGCGGCCGAGATAGCTTCGCTGTGTGCTCACGATGACAACATCCCGGCGCCGTGGTCGAAGCCGGCCGCAGTCGCGGAAGCTGCGATGCTATGCTGCACGCCGGCTCCGGCCCACGCCCCGGAGTGACGCAGTCGGGCGGCGGCTACCAGCCGAGGGCGTAGGCGGCGCGGCGCGGGTCGGCACCGGCCTCGATGACGCCGCGCTTCTTGTCGACATCGATCGCGCAGACCGCACCGGCGGTCCAGATCCAGTCGGGCCAGCGCTGGATCTCATGCCCGCGGCGCGCCAATTCCGCGATAACCGGCTCGGGGATGCGGGCCTCAACCGCCAGCCGGCCGGGGTAGTAGTCGTAGGGCGCGAAGGACGACGGATAGCTGTAGCTCGCAAAGCGCGGGCTCTCGATCGCCGACTGCATGTCCTGGCCAAAGACGAAATGGTTCAGCAGCACCTGCAGCATCGCCTGGCTCTGCACGTCGCCGCCGGGCGTGCCGAACGGCATGAAATGGTCGCCGCCCTTGATCGCGAGCGCGGGGTTCGGCGTCAGCCGCGGCCGCTTGCCGGGGGCGACGCCCGCCGGATGGCGCGGGTCGGGGCGCGACTGCGAGCCGCGGTTCGACGGGATCAGCCCGGTCCCCGGCACCACCGGCGAGCCGTAGGAGCCGTCGCTCGGGGTCGCCGAGAACAGGTTGCCCCAGCGGTCGGCGACGCAGACATAGGAGGTGTCGGGCTCAGGGTTGGGGTCGCCCGCCGCCGGCGTAAATCGGCCAAACCCGCGGCCGAGATCGCCCGGCGGCGGCATTTCCGGCCAGGCGCGGTCGGGCCGGATCAATTTGCGGCGCTCCGCGGCATATTCCTCGGAAATCAAAGTCGCGAGCGGGACCTCGACCAGCGCCGGGTCG
Organism: Allostellaceae bacterium; assembly: GCA_035510075.1. Taxonomy (GTDB): domain Bacteria; phylum Pseudomonadota; class Alphaproteobacteria; order ATCC43930; family CGMCC-115725; genus AP-15. Next base: position 597 of record DATKHX010000282.1, on the reverse strand, counting down.
CCGTAATAGGCCTCGCGATCGGAAAAGGCGAGCTTCAGCGCCTCGGTCAGCTGATGCACGTAGTCGGCGCTGTTGTGGCCGAGGCCGGCGAGGTCGGTGCCCTCCAGCAACGCCAGGGTCTGCAGCAGCACCGGCCCCTGGCACCAGGCGCCGCAGGTGAAGACTTCGAGATCGCCAAAGCGGCGGCGCTCGGGCGGCCCGACCGGCGAACGGTATGCGGCGAGGTCCTCGGCCGACAGCAGGCCGCCCTCTTGTTTCATAAAGGCGACGATCTTTTTGGCAATGTCGCCGCGGTAGAAGGCGTCGCGCGCGGCTTCGAGCCCGGCCTCCCGTCCCCGACTTGCAGCGGCGCGCTCTTCGTCCGCCATGTATTGCAACGAGCCGGCGAGATCGGTCTGGCGGAAGACTTCGCCCGCTTCGGGCACCCGGCCGCCGGGCAGGAAGATTGCCGCCGACGACGGCCAGGCGCGGTGGTCGGCCTCATGCCGCTTCAGGCTCGCCGTCATCAGCGGGTACATCGCAAAGCCGTCGCGCGCCAGCCGGATCGCCGCTGCCGCGACCTCGCCAAAGCTCATCGTGCCGTAGCGCTTGAGGGCG
>DATKHX010000281.1:0-3892 GCA_035510075.1 Allostellaceae bacterium | reverse complement strand
GCGACGATCGTCATGGGATGCGCCAAGGACATCGTCGAATTCGTCGGCGTGCCGCGCTTTTTGTTCAGCGATTTTCCGCTCGGCAACTCGGCGGGGCGGCCCAATGATCCGGCGTCTCAGTCCTTCACCCTGGAGCTGGCTCTGCGCATTCTCGAAACGGCCCCGGCGGCGCGCACCACCGTCCAGTCGCCGGTGCGGTGGACCGGCGATGCGCGGTGGAAGCTCGACTATTCGAACATCGACCGGCTGCCGGCGGAGGAGGTTCGCCGGCGGCGCGCGGAATTTGACCGGCAAAAAGAGATCGCCAGAACGATCCGCGACGAACCCTCGGTGGCTTAGCGGCGCACTGACGACGCCAGCCCCTGCGGACCGGCAGAGCATCGCTGAAAAAAGCGGCCACCAGATCGCGGCCGACGCCCGAAAACCGTCGCGGCACGCGCGGGAATCAGGAAAGTTCCGAATACTCGTGAGCATAATTCATCAAAGTGTCAGAATCGTAGCGTTTTGTGGCCTTCCACCGGGTGACAAAAGGGCCGGCTTTGCGTTTGTGATATATATCGTCCCCACATCATGGGCCGGCAACTGGTGCGATTTTCCTTTGAACATTTGAAAAATGGGAGGTATCTTTTTTGGCCGTTATGTCCGCTTGCCGGCGGATCGACGGCCATTTGGCTGGGGGGAGCGAAGTCATGACCGAGGATGCGATCGGCATGCGAACGAAAGCATGGGCGCGGGGCGCCGGAATAAGATGGGTTGCGACTGCAGCGATGTTGGTGCTGCTGGCCAGCGCCGGCACCGCGGCTGCCGCCGCGACCCCGATGCAGCTGACATATCGGGTCACGCATTCGGTGTACGGTAATATCGGCACTTACACGAACAGGATCGAGCCCAGCGCCGGCGGCACCACCGTCCAGACCCAGGCGCACTTCCAGGTCAAATTGCTCGGCGTCAACATGTACCGCGAAGACGCCCAGCGGACCGAGCGGTGGCAGGGCAACCGCCTGATCTCGTTCAACGGCGTGACCAGCAAGGGCAGCGAATCGACGGTGGTCAAGGGCGAGGCGCGCGGCAACAGCTTTGTAATCAGCTCGCCTCAGGGGACGATCACCGCGCCGGCGACGGTTCACCCGGCGAACCCGTGGTCCCCCAACTTCCTCGCCTCCAGCACGATGATGCGGCCGGACAGCGGAAAGATAGAGCGGGTGAGCGTCAGCGGCGGCCAGCAGACCGTCGTCGATCTCGACGGCAAACCGGTTCGGGCTGAGAAATACGAGGTCAACGGCGCAGCCCGGTATGGCGTTTGGCTCGATAGCCGGGGCGTGCCGGTCATGTTCGTCGTTGACGACGACAGCGGCAAAGTGACGTTTACCTTGGCCAGCTGCACTGGCTGCGATGTTACCCCCACCCAGCAGCTCGGAATGAAATAGCCGGGCTCCTGCTGGCGCGTTGCCGTCTCGGCGTGCGCCTAGAGGTCACAGTGTTAAGGCACCTGGCGCCGGTTTGACGGCGCCGAGGGTTGAAATCGCCTCGGGTCGGTGTTGAGCGCATCGTCGGCGCGCCGCGCATGCCCGAAGACCGCCCCCAAGTCCCGCGAGCGTCGTCTAAAAGGCGCCGCGCCACTCAGCTACTCGGGGAGGGAGGCGGATTTTTCGTTGACGCAGCGCAACAGCTTCCAATAGCCGAACAGGTTGCTCGGGCGCACCTCGCGGATCGCCAGCCGGCTCGCCTGCTGGAAGGTCTCGAACGGGAAATCGGCATGAAAGCCGATATGGCGGGCGAGATGCGCCAGCCGTCGTTCCATAAACCGCGCCGCCGGATTTTCGCTGGTAAAGTGATTGACGACGACGATCGTCCCGCCCGGGATGCAGACCCGGCGCATCTCCGCGGCGAAGCGTGCGGGGTCGGGCACGACCGAGGCGACATAGAGCGCCAATACGGCATCGAAAGAATTGTCGGAGAATTCGAGGTTTTCGGCATCCATCAGATGCAGGCCCTCGACATGCGCGAGCCCCAACCGCTCGGTGCGGTGCTTGGCCTTCTCCAGCATCTCGGCCGAAACGTCGATCCCGGTCACCCGCGAATCGGGCCGGAAATGCGGCAGCGACAGCCCGGTGCCGACACCGACTTCCAGAATGCGCTGCCCCGGCCGATCATTGGCGATCCGCACCGCCTCCTTGCGCCCCGGGTGAAACACCGGGCCGAAAAAGATGTCGTAAGAGCCTGAAAAAAGGCGATAGGTCCGGATCGTATCGTGCAAGTCCATTGTCTCGCTCTCGTCACACCGACAGGCCAAGCGCCATCCGCCGCGGCGGCCCTTGCGAGCCATCGGGTTTAGACGCGTCTGCTAGAATACGCGTGGCACGCCGGATATGATCCGTCATTCATCGTCCTCCCGGATCGCCCGCGATTCGCGCAGAGCTTGAGGTGGCTGGAACAAACGGCGGCAGGGTCTTGCTCAGCCGCCTTGAACGCCCTGCAGGCACCCCCTTTCAGATCAGGGTGACGCGTTCTGCCTCCTGCCCTTTCTTGCCGTCGACCACCTCGACGCGGACCCGCTGACCGGCGTCCAAGGCCGCGACGCCGCTGCGGCGCAGCGCCGTGATGTGGATAAACACATCCTTGCCGCCGCCATCGAGCGAAATGAACCCGTAGCCTTTCTCCGGCTCGAACCACTTCACGGCACCCTCTACCGTCGTCGAAGTCCCGGCGATGCGGCGATCGAAGCCGCCGCCGGTAGGCGGCCCTGTCGCCGTGCGGTTGTCCACGTTCAAGACGCTGGTCACCAGCGGACCCTTGGCCCCGGCGCTGACCTCGCATGAGATCGAAGCGCCTTCGCGCGCGTCCTCGTAGCCGGCGCGACGCAGCACCGCCATCGGCAGAAACGCGTCTTGCGAGCCGTCGGATAAGGTGACGAAGCCGAACCCCTTGCTGGGGTTGAACCATTTGACTTTGGCGTCGACGCGACGACCCGTGGGGGCGTCTTCGCGAAAGAAGCCGGGGCGGCGCTCGTACATGGTGCCTCTGCGCGTGGAGTAGAGTCCCGCGAGCCGGTGAGCCGCCGAATGTTATCTTAACGCGCTGCCCCGCGCTAGCCGTCGGCCCGCCTCATTCCCGCCCTATTCGTGCCGCGAGGCGCGCGCTCCTCGGCTGCTTTACCCGGCGTAGGCAACGAGCCGTTGGTTCTGCTCGCCGAGGCCCTCGACCGACAGCCGCACCCGGTCGCCGGGATTGAGGAATTTCGGCGGCTTGAAGCCCATGCCGACCCCGGACGGCGTCCCGGTCGGGATCACGTCGCCCGGCAGCAAGGTCATGAATTGGCTGACATAGCTGACGATGTGATCGACCCCGAAGATCAGGTCGGCGGTGTTGCTGTTCTGGCGCCGCTCGCCGTTGACCTCGGTCCACAACGCGAGCTTGCCGGGGTCGGGCACCTCGTCCGATGTGACCAGCCACGGACCGACCGGGCAGAACGTGTCGGCGCTCTTGCCCTTGGTCCATTGCCCGAGACGCTCGATCTGGAATTCGCGTTCCGAGACGTCGTTGACGACGCAGTAGCCGGCGATGTGCTTGGGCGCGTCGTGGACGGCGACGTAGCTGGTCACGCTGCCGATCACGATGCCGAGCTCGACCTCGTAATCGGCCTTCTGCGAGCCCTTCGGGATGATCACGTCGTCGTTCGGGCCGCAAATCGATGACGGCGCCTTCATGAAAAAGATCGGTTCGGTCGGGATCGCGGCACCCGCCTCTTGCGCATGCAGGCGGTAGTTGAGGCCGATCGCGACGACCTTAGAGATCGAGCCGACGCACGGCCCCAGCCGCGGCGTTCCTGAAACGAGCGGCAGGCTCGCCGGGTCGATCCCGCGCAGCCGGGCGAGTTCGCCCGGCGCCAAGG
>DATKHX010000280.1:0-12098 GCA_035510075.1 Allostellaceae bacterium | reverse complement strand
GCCGGCTGCACCGCGAACAGCAGCGCGCTGACGCTGAACGCAAGGATGCTGAGAAGCACGACCCAGGCCTTGGCGCGGATCGCGTCGACCAGCGCCCCAGCCGGGATCTGGCTCGCCATTGCGGCGACGGTGCCGAGGCTGAGCGCCAGGCCGATCGATGTTTCGGTCCAGCCGCGCGTCGTCAGATAGACGGCAATGAATGGCCCGAACCCGGTCTGGATGTTGCCGACAAACAGGTTGAGCCAGTCGAGAGAGCGCCCGGCCGACGACGCCGCGGGGCGCCGCGTGCGACCCTTAGCTTTCGCGCCCACCGCCGCGGCCCACTCATTTGCCCGTATCGGGAGAAGGTGCATCCTTGGCCGGCCCGACCATCATGTCCGTAGCCGCGTCGGGCTTGTATTCGGGAGCGGCCTGAATCTCGTCTCGACCGAGGTTCAGCGAAATTTTCCAGTCGGGCTCGGCCGGCGACAGCTTCAAGAGGCGCCAGTCGACCGCGATCTTGCGGCTGCCGACGCCGAGAAATCCGCCAAAGTCGATGATCGCGGCTTGCGCGCGACCCTCCTCGTCGACGAGGACATCGACGACGAGGCCCAGCTCCTTGCCGTCGGGACCCATTATCTTTTTGCCGAGGATGCCGGTGTCGGCGTGCGCTGCCAGCGGCTCGAGATTTGGCGGCGCCGGTGGTGGCGGCTTCGGAACCGCAGCGGACGAGCTGGGATTTGGCGCTCCGGCGGCGGGTGCCTGCTTTGGTGCCGCGGCGTCGGGCGCGGTCGACGACGTGCTCTGCCCAGCGGGAGCCTCGGCCGCGGCCGCGGCGCCCGTAACGACCAGCGACAGAATTGCCGCCGCGACCAGCGGCAACGCGCCCCGCGCCAGGCTCATGACCCGGGTCATGATCGGCCGGTCATGACCGGTCGGGCGACCGGCGTTGGCGCTGGTCCATCTGGCTATAGACGCCCGGTCGCCGCAACAGCTCGGCCGGCGCGCCATCCTCGACGACAGTGCCGCGATCGAGCACGACGACGCGGTCGAAGGCGTGCAGGGTGGACAGACGGTGGGCCACCGCGATCACCGTGCGGCCGTTGACAAGCCGGGTCAGCGCCTCCTGCACCAGCTCTTCCGATTCGGTGTCGAGCGACGAGGTCGCCTCGTCGAGCAGCACGATCGGCGCGTCGCACAGAAAGGCCCGCGCGATCGCCAGGCGCTGGCGCTGCCCGCCCGACAATTTCATTCCGCGCTCGCCGATAATCGTATCGAAACCCTGCGGCATACGGTCGATGAATTCGATGCAATGGGCTGCGGCGGCGGCGTGCCGCACCTCCTCGTCGGTCGCATACGGCCGGCCGTAGCGCAAATTCTCGATGATCGAGCGGTGGAACAGCGAGGTATCCTGATGGACCACCGCAACCGCCCGGCGCAGGCTCTCCTGAGTTATTTCGGAAATGTCCTGCTCGTCGATCAGCACATGGCCCCGCTCGGGGTCGTAGAGACGCTGCAGCAATGCGAGAACGGTGCTTTTGCCCGCACCCGAGCGGCCGACCAGCCCGACCTTTTGACCCGCCGGGATGTGCAGCGTGAAATCTTGCAGCACACGCGCGTCGTCGGGATAGCTGAAGCCGACGTTCAGAAACGTGACCGACCCGCCGAGGTTGATCAGCGGCCTGGCGTTGGGCGCATCGGTCATCTCGTGCGGCAGGCACAGAACTCGGATCGCCTCCCCGAGCTTCGCGAAATGCTGCAGTAGATCGACCATCGCCATCGCGAGGTCGCGCGAGGCGTGGAGCACGGTAAAGCCCAGCGTCGTCGTCAATACGACATCGCCGGTGGTGATCTCGCCGGCGCGCCACAACAAGACGGACCAGACGAGCGCCCCCGCCGTCACGGCAAAGACGCACGCCGCATGAAACAGCCGCAGGCGTTCGAGCGAACGCAGGCTTTTTTGCTGGGCCGACATTTCGTGCTCGATCTTGCCGGCGAGCCGGCGCCGCTCGCGCCCGGCAGCGCCGAAAGCGCGGACGAGCCGCATGTTGGCGACCACGTCGGTCAGATCGCCGGTGACGACGGCGGCGCGCGCGGCGACGCGGTCGTGCAAGTGGCGGCTGCGCGCCGCAAACCGCCAGATGGCGCCGCCGATCAACACGGCGAGCATCGAGAGCACCGCCATCATCTGCCAGTTGACGAGGCCGAGCACGGCGATGCTGCTGATCACAGCTGCAGCCGGCGGCAAAGTGGTCCAGGCGAGTGAGTTTTCGAGGGTGAACGCGGCGTTGGCGGCGGTGGTGATGCGGCCCGCGACCGCACCGGGGAAGCGATCGGTAAAATATCGCGACCCGTGCCCCGAGAGGTGGTCGAACAAATCGATCCGCAGATCGCCGCTGACCGCGACAAAGGCTCGGGCGGCGACCCAGCCGCCGAGCCGCCACAGCAGATTGTCGCCGCCTACGAGGATCAGCAGCAAAGCGACCGCCGCCCAGACCCCGCCTCCGCCCCCGCGGGCCGACCCGAGCGCGTCGACCAGGTTCTTGATGCCGTATTGCGAGCCGATGGCGCAGCCGACCGCAGCGAGCACCGAAGCGAGGACGACCAGATGGCTCGTCCACCGTCGCCGCACGTAATGCAGCAGAAACCTGCCGGGCCCGTGGGTGGCGTATTCCGGTGCAGACACGGACACCTCTATCCTGATGGGGGTGAATCGGCAATCCGGCGCCAAGCGCAGTCGGATGCGCGAAGGTGTGCTGCCCGCAGCGTGGGTGATTACGCGGCGCGGCGCCCTATCGTCGAGGGAGCCGCAGACGGGTGTGAGCTGCTCAGCGGCTCAGACCGCCCGTCGCAGCGGTCGCTCTCGCGCGATCAAACGGCGATAGACCTCGAGGTATTCCTTGGCCATTCGCCGCGCGGTAAACCGTTCCTCGAAGACGCGCCGGACGCGAGCGCGGTCGAGCCGATCGAGCCGGCCTATGGCTACCGCCGCTTGCGCCTCATCCTCGACGATAAAACCGGTTATTCCGTCGTCGACGACTTCCGGGACCGAGCCGTTGCGAAACGCGATCACCGGGGTGCCGCACGCCATCGCCTCGATCATTGCGAGGCCGAACGGCTCGCGCCACGCAATCGGAAACAACAGCGCCGCAGCGTTGCCGAGGAACTCCGTCTTCTGATCGTCGCCGATCTCGCCGACGAATTCGACATCGGGCGAGGCCAGCAACGGTTCGATGCGCTCGGCGAAATATTGCTGGTCCACCTTGTCGACCTTTGCCGCGATTTTCAACCGTTCGCCCGCTTTGGCGGCGATCCGGATCGCGGCGTCGGGCGCCTTTTCCGGCGAGATCCGGCCGAGAAAGGCGAGATAGCCGCCCTTTCCAAAACGCGGCAGCAACCCGCGTTCGGGAAGGCCGTGATGAATGGTCGCGACATAGTTCGCCTGCGGCAACGGATCGCGCTGCGCGTCGGAAATCGAGACGACCGGAACCTCGGCAAAAGCCTCGTAGATGCCCCGCAGCTCCGGCAGGTCGAGCCGCCCGTGCAAGGTCGTCACAAACGGCACCCCGACCCGCCGCATGATTGGATAGCCGAGATAATCGACGTGGAGATGTACGACGTCGAATTCGGGCGCCCGCGCCGCCAGCTTCTCCATCATGACGATATGGGGTGCCAGATAGTCGCGGATTGCTGGGTCCAGCCGCAGCGCGCAGGGCCAAACCGGCTCGAGCTTGGCTTTGGTGATGCTGTCGCCGGAAGCGAACAGCGTGACGTCGTGTCCGAGAGCAGTGAGCTCGTCGCTGAGAAAGGCGACAATCCTCTCGCTGCCACCGTAGAGCCGGGGTGGGACCGCTTCCATCAGCGGCGCAACCAATGCAATTTTCATAGACCTCCCCGGACCACTGCCATGCTTAAAAAGAGGACACAAATACTTCGGCTCCGGCCGCAGATGCCCTCTCAACGGCATGACCGAGCCGCGGTTCCTCGACGCCGCGGGCAGAGACTAATCGCCGCGCTCGTCAGGCGGCTGAGCTACACGGGCGCGGCCGAGTTTAGCTCTTTGGGGGTTGGTCCGGTTTCGCAGGTGAAAGCGGGAGCGGCTTCTTGGTTTGGCGCCACAAACCAGCACGGTCCCGGGCTTGCCCGCGTTTGCGGGTCGACCACGGCTTGCAAGCCCCACGGGCAAAATTGTCGCACCCGCCCCGATTCACATGATCCGCTCGTCCGGCCCGATCACGTGCAGCGGCGTTTCGCCCGACAGCGCCCGCCGGCAGTTGGCGACCGCGCGGCGCAAGGCCGCGTCGCGCCACACGCCGCCGCCCGCCGAGTTGTGCGGCGAGCCGATCACGTTCGGCAGGTCGAGAAACGGATGGCTCATCGCGAACCGGCCATGGCGCACCGGCTCGACCCACCACGCATCGATGCAGGCGGTAAAGCCCGGATGCGTCACGAGATGCGCGTAGAGCGCCGCCTCGCCGACGATCTCGCCGCGCGCGACATTGACGAGGATCGCGTCGTCCTTCATCAGCGAGAGTTCGCGGGCGCCGATCATCCCGTCGGTCGCCTTGGTCAGAGATGCCGCGACGACCAGCACGTCCGCCGCGCGCAGCATCTCGCCGAGGCGGTCGGGCGTGCCGATCCAGTCGGTGGGCTCCTCGCTCGCACCCCGCCGGTTGATCGCATAGACCCGCATGCCGACCGCGCGCATAAGCCGCGCCGTCGCGACCCCGACTCCGCCAAAGCCGAGGATGCCGCAGACCGCCCCTTGCAGCATGCGGTTCTTGCTGCGCTGGTTGAATTCGCCGCGCGCGAGATTGGCGTGCTCGGCAAAGAGCCGTTTCGCCGCGGCCAAGCTCATCGCCAGGATGTGCTCGGCCATCGGCTCGGCCGAGGCGCCGGCGTTGCACGCGACCGCCAGCCCCGGCGGCAGCTCGCTCAGGGGAATCCAGTCGATGCCGGCGGTGGTGAATTGCAAGAGCCGCGCGCCGGCGATCAACGGCAATTCCTCCGGGGCCAGCTCGACCGCGGTGTTGTAGGCCAGCACCGCCCCCGCAGCCTGTAATGCAGCCCCGCGCTCGCCCGCGTCGAGGTCGCGCAGATAGACTGCATTGCCGGCGCCGCCCAGCTCCTCCTCGACGATGGCGCGGCTGCGCCGGCTCAGCTCGTAGGTGACGACCAGTGGTCCCGCAGCCATTAGGCACCGGCGCTCAGCGGTGCAGCACGATGTCGACGCGCCGGTTGAACACCGAGGGGTCGCGCGACCCGGTCTGCCCGATCGGCTGCTGCTGCACCGTCGCGGCGTCGAGGCCGTCCGCCTCGAGCTCGTCGGCGACGATCGAAGCGCGCGTCATCGCCAGGTATTTGTTGGTCTGGACCGTGCCGGTGGCGCTGGCACGCGCCTGCACGGTGATCGACTTGACGCCGGCCGCCTTCGCCTCCTTGGCCGCCTTCGCGATGATCGCCTTTGCCCGCGGGGACAGATAGGCGCTGAATTCGTCGAAATAGATCAGGAAGCGCGGCAGCGACACCCTTGCTTCGGCGGTTGTCGGCGCCGCGGCGGGTGCTGGTGTGGCCGGCGCAGCCGAAGGGGCCTGCGCGCTCGCCGCGGCCGAGAATGCCAGCGCCGAAATCAACAGCATCACGGAATATATTCGCCGAACCCCCGATGTCATCCTGTCCCCCGCCACTGCAATGCCCGGGCCGCCGGGCAGCGGCATGTATGCGGTTTTGCCGTGCGCTCCGCAAGGCTCGCCGGCGCATGCGGCCCCGCGCCCGCGAGCCGGGAGTTTTTCGGCGCCGCCGGTGCATCGGCCGGCGGTCTCGCGTGTTGACAAGGGAAGCGGGCAGCCCCGGTCGGTCCGCTTCTTCGCCAGGAGTGACGCCATGTATCTCGCTCGTTTTTGCTACGACGTGCTGCCGGTCAACCGCCAGCGCGCAATCGAGTTCATCCGCCGCGAGGTCGAAGCGGCGCGCAAGAACGGCCTCGACGCGCGGTTGCTGGTGCCGCTGACGCGCGGCCACGGCGACCACACGGCATTGCAATTCGAGGTCGAGCTGAAAGGTCTCGATCAGCTCGAGCAGTTCCGCAATCGCGGGGTCGGCTCGAACGAGGAAACCGGCAGCTGGATGCATGCCTTCAGCGAAGTGCTGACCCGGCCGCCATGCGTCGAGATCCTGCGCTTCGAGCCCTGATCGGAGATCGATCCGCAGCCCATGCCGGCGGAGACCTCGGACGCGGTAAACGGGCTGAGGCGGCCTATTCATAGACACCTCGGGTCGCCGACCCTGGAGCCCGATGAGCTTGCCACCGATCCGCCTACGATCGTAGGATAAAATGCGCGCGTAAGTAGCCGCGGTGTTCGGTATAATTATCCTTCAGGAAGGGAGGATTACACCATGACCATGAAGCAATTCCTGACGGGCGTGGCCGCGATCGCTGCACTAGCGATGGCTGCGCCGGTCTGGGCGCAACCGGCTCCGTCCACAGCGCCGCCCGGAACGAGCACAACCGCTCCACCAGCTGCGCCGGTGCAGTCGATGAACCGGATGCCAGCCGGAGGGAGGGCGACATCGGAGAGGGGCGCCACGGGCTCCGTGACACGCGCCCATCACCGCCGCCATGCTGTCCAATCGGCACGGAACGCGTCCTCTGACAACACCGCGAACCAGCTGAACCGGGAAGAACTCTCCCAGCTATCGGGCGCCAATCCAACAACGACGAACCGGATGTCCGTCGGTGGGAAGCCGACGTCAGGGGGACCGACGCAGTAAGCGCTGCACCGAGCAATCGGCGCTGCGAGCGCCAGCCAATGCCGTCCGCACCGCGTTCTCTTCGGTCTCGTCGAACGAGTCGTGAAGCAGTATGCCGCCGGGCTACGCGATGTCGTGAGCGCCGTGTGGACACTCACCGTATCAGAAACACGGCGCGAGCCTGCCTGACCGCAGAATTCGCGCCGCGTGCTTCATAAAGTCGCCGTCGGTGCCCAGGTTGGTGGGCCTCCCGCTGAGCGCCGGAAGCGGCCGGCATGCAAAGTCGGCAGCAAACACAAGTATGACGCCAGTAACTGATAGCATCGAGCGTGAAATTCCGGTTGAGGGAGACGTTCTGATGGAGAGGCGAGAGGTATTGTTGAGCGGTGCAACAGCCGCGGCGGCAGCACTCCTCTATGGCCGGGCCGAGGCGGCGGAGGCACCTCCCGAGATCGTCGCCGCGGTTGAGCGGTTCCGCGCCTCGATCCCCAAGAATTTCAATCAGGATTATGTCCAGCACGCGGTTATCCCGTTCTACCTGACGAGTTTCTACGAGGGCGAGCGGCCGGTTCTGCCAATGATTGATGTAACGTTGAGCAAGGAAAACGCGCTGCCGTTCGATCTCTGGGGGTTGATTTACGAAGGCTGGAGACCGACACCCGAGGAAGGTGTCACTGTCTTCCTGCAGGGGCTCGAAGAGCGGGGGGACAATAATCTGCGCAAGCGCATCTATTTCGCGGCGCTTACCCCCGACCTCTACCGTCCGATGTACGGTGATAAGGTCGTCAGCTTCTTCAATCGGCTGCTCGATCCGCAATACGCCGGCAGGCCGTTCATGCGGCATTATCTCGACCAATACTTCGACATCTACTGGGACCTGCACGTCGGTGTGAAGGGCGACGCCGTCCCGCAGAAGGTCCGACAAATAGGTGAAAGCTTCAACACCGTTCTCGCCTATCGCGACCCCACCCAACAGATAGTCTACCAGAACTATATGAGAGTGCGCGCGCTGCTACCTTTTCTTAAAACGTGGATAGACGAGCGGGTAAACGATGTGGAAAATGGACGGGTCGCAAACCCAGAAAAGACTTTTGTCTATTATTGGTTGAAGAATGCCGGCAAGGGCGAACACTTCAGCAAGAAGGACATCGTCTTCGAGGTCTTCCACAATTTTGTGGCTCTTAGCCAGTGGGGCAATACGATCTTTGGCATTATGTCGCGCCTCGCTGAGGACAGCGGCGACTCCGAAGTGCGCGCCTCTTTCACAAAAACCATGAGCGGAAACTACGACAACGCGACCAGTACGCCCTATACACCGCTCGAACTGTTCGTGATGGAATTGTTTCGCACGATTTCGCCGAACGGTGGCAGCATCTCGGCGATCCACGATGCGAGGAACACGGCCTACGGCGCCTCCCCGCACGAGCGCTTCGGGCTGCGGTTCGAGCGCAATAGCTATATCGCCACACCGCATACCTCCACGAGTTTCGAACCTACGCATTGGAAAAATCCGCGGCAATTCGACCCCGATCGATATAAGAGCGTCCCAACCAGTGCTCAGATCGATGAGGACAAGTGCCGGCAGATCGGGTTAGCCCGCTGCCCGTTCGATATCACGACGTGGCCGGTGAGCGACGGCCGCAAGGCCGGGCTCACCAACAGCGGCTTCGGTACGGTGTTTGGCGTGGTCGACGGCAAGCCGCTGCCCGTATGTGATTATGCCGGGTTCGCGCCGTTCGGTTTCGGTTACCGGCGTTGTCCGGGTGAGCAGCTGACGATCGAGGTGTTCGGGGATTTCCTGCGCAAGGTCTGGCGCGACAAGATCGCTTTCCGCAAGCTCAGCCTGCCCAATCCGAGTAGGGTCCCGATCGGGCCGAACGCGGTGATCACCGACGACATTGGGTTTACCAGGCACACTTGAGGCGTGAAAAATCAGGAACGGCGTGACATTGGTTCAAGATGTCGCACATGCGACCGAGCGGTCGCAGGATCTTGGGTGGTGGCCGCGGCAAGGGCTGGTGATTTAATCATTGGTGGCGGCATCGACGTCGACCGGGGGGTTCAGGTGGTATTGCCCCCGGCGCTGAAGACACCAACGGTCCTCTAGGCGCGCGGGCAGGCTCGATGGGCAGTGAACAACGGTAGCTTCGTTCCTACCTGCGGCTATGAGGGATCCGATATTGCAAGTCGGCGCCCCGCTCCGGAGCGCGGTCCTCTGCGATCACCCCCGCGCGCCAACGAGAAATGCGTCTCTTCGCGCGACGACGGTGCGGTGGTCGAGAAAGGCCCGCCATGGATGTCGTGTTCCCCGCCCCGCTGCCGCCGGCCTCGCCATTGCGCGCCGCGATCCGCGGTCACGCACGCCTCGACGAGACCGAGGCCGCGGCAGGGATCCTGGCGGCCGCCGACATCCCGCCCGATGCGCGCGACCGGATTGCCGCGACCGCCCGAGGCCTCGTCGCCGCGGTCCGCCGCGAGCGCCACGGCAAGGGCGGCATCGACGCGTTTCTGCACGAATACGCGCTCTCCTCGCAGGAGGGTGTCGCGCTCTTATGCCTCGCCGAGGCGCTGCTGCGCATCCCCGACGCCGACACCGTCGACCGGCTGATCCGCGACAAGCTCGGCGAGGCCGATTGGGCGCGCCATCTCGGCCATTCCGATTCAATCTTTGTCAATGCGTCGACCTGGGCGTTGATGCTGACCGGGCGGCTGGTGCGCGCCGATCCCCGGGCGCACGATCTGCGCGCCGCATTGCGCCGCTTTGCCGCGCGCTCGGGCGAGCCGGTCGTGCGCCAGGCGGTGACCGCGGCGATGCGCATCCTCGCGCGCCAATTCGTCATGGGCCGCACGATCGAGGAAGCGCTCGACCGCGCCCGCCCGGCCGAGGCCGCGGGCTATCGTCATTCCTACGACATGCTGGGCGAAGCGGCGCACACCGCCGCCGACGCCGCCCGCTATCTCGCCGCCTACGAAAACGCGGTCGCCGCGATCGGCCGTGCTGCGGCCGGCCGCGCGGTCGAGAAAGCGCCCGGCATCTCGGTCAAATTGTCGGCATTGCACCCGCGCTACGAGATGGCGCAGCGCCAGCGCGTGCTCGCCGAGATGGCTCCGCCATTGCTGGCGCTCGCCCGCCAGGCGCGCGAGGCCGGCATCGGCTTTACGATCGACGCCGAGGAGGCCGACCGGCTCGACCTGTCGCTCGACCTGATCGAAGCGTTGGCGCTCGCCCCGGAGCTCGCGGGGTGGGACGGGCTCGGCCTCGCGGTCCAGGCCTATCAGAAGCGCGCTCTGCCGCTGATCGAATGGCTCGCCGACCTCGCCCGGCGCCGCCGGCGGCGGCTGATGGTCCGGCTCGTCAAGGGCGCCTATTGGGACAGCGAAGTGAAGCGCAGCCAGGAGCGCGGGCTCGACGGCTATCCGGTGTGGACCCGCAAGCCCGCGACCGACGTCTCCTATCTCGCCTGTGCCCGCCGTCTGCTCGATGGCGGCCGCGTCTTCTACCCGCAATTCGCGACCCACAACGCGCACACCGTCGCGGCCGTGATCGAGCTCGCCGGCGACAACCGCGACTGGGAATTCCAGCGGCTGCACGGCATGGGCGAAGCGCTCTACGACGAGATCGTTGGACCCGACCATCTCGGCCGGCCATGCCGCATCTACGCGCCGGTCGGCAGTCATGAGGAGCTGCTCGCCTATCTGGTGCGGCGATTGCTCGAAAACGGCGCCAACACCTCGTTTGTCAACCGCATCGTCGACGACAAGCAGCCGATCGACGAGATCATCGCCGACCCGGTGGCGCGCCTCGCCCGGCTGGCGGAGAAGCCGCATCCGCGCATCCCGCTGCCGTCGGATCTTTACATGCCGATGCGGCGCAACTCGCGCGGGATCGACCTGACCCATCCGCCGGCGCTCGTGGCCTTGCGCGACGACCTCGCCGCCGCGATGCGCCAGCCCTGGCACGCCGCACCCATCGTCGGCGGGGTCGAGCAGCAAGGTATGGCCGAGCCGGTCCTCGACCCGAGCGACCATCGCCGCCGGGTCGGCACCGTCATCGAGGCCGGGCCCGAGCACCTCGACCGGGCGCTCGACCGTGCCCGTCATGCTGCCCCCGCCTGGGACCGTCGCCCGGCCGCAGAGCGCGCGGCGATCCTCGAACATGCGGCCGACCTCTTCGAGAGCCACGGCGCCGAATTGATGGGCCGCGCCATCCGCGAGGGCGGGCGCACGATCCCGGCCGCGGTTGCGGAATTGCGCGAGGCGGTCGATTACCTACGCTATTACGCGCTGCATGCCCGCGCCGATTTCGCCGCGCCCGAGCCCTTGCCGGGGCCGACCGGCGAGCGCAACGAGATCGCGCTGCACGGGCGCGGCGTCTTCGCCTGCATCTCGCCGTGGAATTTCCCGTTGGCGATCTTCACCGGCCAAGTCGCCGCCGCACTCGCCGCCGGCAACGCGGTCGTCGCCAAGCCCGCCGAGCAGACCCCGCTCGTCGCCGCCGCCGCGGTGCATCTGTTGCACGAGGCCGGCATCCCCGCCGACGTATTGCATTTGCTGCCCGGCACCGGCGAAAAGGTCGGGGCACCGCTCGTCGCCGATCCCAGGGTGGCCGGTGTCGCTTTCACCGGCTCGACCGAGACCGCGCGCGGCATAGCACTGGCGCTCGCCCGGCGTCCCGGCCCGCTCGTACCCTTTATTGCCGAGACCGGCGGGCAGAACGCGATGATCGTCGATTCCTCCGCCTTGCCCGAGCAGGTCGTCGCCGATGTGCTGATTTCGGCCTTCGAGAGCGCCGGGCAGCGTTGCTCGTCGTTGCGGCTCCTTTACGTCCAGGCCGACATCGCCGACCGGCTGATCGGAATGCTGACCGGGGCGATGGCCGAGCTCGCGATCGGCGACCCGGCTCTGCTCGCGACCGACATCGGCCCGGTCATCGACGAGCCCGCCCGCGAGGCGCTCGAACAGCACGCCGCCCAGATGACGCGCGAGGCTCGGCTGCTCTACCAATGCCCGCTCCGGCCCGGCACCGGGCACGGCACCTTTTTCGCGCCGCGCGCCTTCGAGATCGCGGGCGCCAGTCTGCTCGACCATGAGGTGTTCGGCCCGATCCTGCATGTCGTGCGCTGGCCGGCCGATAGGCTCGATCAAGCGCTCGACGAGATCGACGCCACCGGCTACGGGCTGACCTCGGGCATCCACAGCCGCATCGACGAGAATTCCCGCCACATCCTCGGCCGGCTGCGGACCGGCAACAATTACGTCAACCGCAACATGATCGGCGCCGTCGTCGGCGTGCAACCGTTTGGCGGCGAGCGCCTCTCCGGCACCGGCCCCAAAGCCGGCGGCCCGCGCTACCTGCACCGCTTCGCGAC
>DATKHX010000279.1:0-7209 GCA_035510075.1 Allostellaceae bacterium | reverse complement strand
TCGGTCGCCGCGCCCCGTAAGCTTTGCTCGGACAAACGCCTTCTAACGGAAGCAAAGATCGTGCGCATCGGCTTTACGCGGCTCCGGCCCGGAGAAGAAGGTGCCGGCTGAGGTGCAATCGCCGCGCCGTCGGACGTCGCGCTCCCCCGAATGGGTCATACGTCTAATTATAGCTTGGCTCGCGAGGTGGTCGCGGGTCACGTCGATTTGATCGAGTGCAGCGCCGGTCGAATTAACCACACGCTGCCGCTCTGCCGCGCGCGTCCTCCGGCTTCCCGCCTAATTTCTGAGCAAAAACAAAATCAAAATAACTAGCGACATTCTCGCATTGCTGTCCTACACTTCCTGCAAGGCTTCGCGACAGGAGCCGTATCGAACAGGAGCGGGTGCAATGGCGGCGGTGGAGACCGTAAGGGGCGTTGCGTGGTGGAAGGAGCCGACAAAGGATCAGTGGTACGCCTTTGTCGCGGCGTGGCTGGGCTGGACCCTGGACGCCTTCGACTTCACGATCTTCCTGCTGATCATGCTGCCGATCTCCAAGGAGTTCGGCGTCCCGCTGACCGCCGTCACGATCGTCTTCACGTTGACGTTGTGGATGCGCCTCGTCGGTGCCACCGCCTCGGGCTGGCTCGCCGACCGCGCCGGGCGCAAGATTCCGTTGATGATCTCGATCTTCGGCTATTCGGTGTGCAATTTCATCGCCGGGTTCTCGCCGGCTTTCTGGTTTCTGCTGTTGTTCCGGGCGCTGCTCGGTCTGTTCATGGGGGCGGAATGGCCGGCCGGCGCCTCGTTGGCGATGGAGACCTGGCCGATCCGCTCGCGCGGCTTTATGAGTGGGGTTCTGCAGGGCTCGTGGGGTTTGGGGTTTCTGCTGTCGAGCCTGGTCTACGGCCTCTTATACAAATATGTCGGCTGGCGCGGCATGCTGTGGATCGGCATCGCGCCGGCGCTGGCGCTCGTCTACATTCGCTACTTTGTCAAGGAACCCGAAGTCTGGCTCGAGAACCGGCGGCTGCAGCGCACCCAGAAGCGCGAAGTCAAGGTGCCGCTGCTCAAGATCTTCAAGCCCGGTATGCTCGGCAACACGATCACCACGTGCTGGTTCCAGGCGGCTGGGTTCGTCACCTACTACTCGATCAACGCGCTGTTCGCGACCCATCTGCAAAAGGATCTGGGCCTGAGCCCGGCGCTGATCGCCACTCCGATCGCCTTCGCCAACATCCTGGTGTTTCTCGGCAGTTCGGGCTGGGGCTGGGTCTCGGACAAAATCGGCCGCCGCCCGGCGATGATCATCCCGGCGCTGTGCGCGGTCCCGCTGGTGCCGATTTACTTGTTCTCGGGTAATTTCACCTGGGTCGTGATCGCTTTTATCGCCCAAGGGTTGTTCGCCGGCGGTGCCATGTACGGCCAGGTGCCGAGCTATCTGACCGAGCGGTTCCCGACCGAGATCCGGGGCACCGCGACCGGCTTCTGCTATCACGTCGGCGCCATACCGGGGGCGATGGTGCCGCCGATCCTGACCTTCTTCGCGATCAACTGGCATTTGGGATTCGCGATCCCGATGGCGATCGGAACCCTCTTTGGATTGACCAACTTCATCTTGTCGGTTGTGTTCGGCCCGGAGACAAGGGGGACCGAAATGTCGCCCGAACTGGTCGTGGCCTAGGAGTCTCCAATCGAGCCCGAAAAAGGGCCTTTTTCCGGCAGCCCCGGAAGAGGCCCTTTTTCTTTCTCGGCGCTGTCCTGAGGCGGCGGTGCCCGCGAACCGACAACAATTGTAATGGTTCCACCCAATGGAACCGTATCGAACGGGAGGTATTTCATGGCGATCGCGGTCGACACCGGAAGGCCGGTTCCGTGGTGGAAGGAGCCGACTAAAGCACAATGGCTCGCATGGTCCGCCGCCTGGCTCGGCTGGACCCTCGACGCGTTCGATTTTACGATTTTCCTCTTGATCATGCTGCCGATTTCGCAGGAATTCCATGTCCCGCTGACGGCGGTGACCGCGGTTTTCACTTTGACCCTGTGGATGCGGCTGGTCGGCGCCACAGCCTCGGGCTGGCTCGCGGATCGGATCGGGCGCAAAAAGCCGTTGATGATCTCGATCGCCTGGTATTCGGCGTGCAATTTCATCGCCGCCTTCTCGCCGGCCTTCTGGTTCCTGTTCCTGTTCAGGGCTTTGCTCGGCATCGGCATGGGTGCCGAATGGCCGTGCGGCGCGGCCTTGGCAATGGAATCCTGGCCGATTCGCTCGCGCGGGTTTATGGCCGGCGTGCTGCAAGCCTCCTGGGGCATCGGCGCCCTGCTGTCGAGCGCGGCCTATGGGTTGCTCTATACTTCAATCGGTTGGCGCGGGCTGTTGATGCTTGGTGTCCTGCCGGCGCTGGCAATCGTCTATGTGCGCAAGTTCGTGAAAGAACCGCCAGTCTGGCTCGAAAACCGGCGACTGCAGCGCGTTGAGAAGCGTGAAGTCCGCGTTCCCTTGCTCAAGGTCTTTAAGCGCGGCCTACTCTACAATACTTTGACCGCATGCTGGTGGATGGCGAGCGCCTTTGTCGTCGGCTATTCGGTCGGTGGGATGTTCCCGACTTTTCTGCAAAAGGATCTGCATCTGAGCCCTGGATTGGTAGCCTTGCCGGTGATGCTGCAGAGCATCGTGTTCTTTTTATCGGGCTCGTTCTGGGGCGGGCTGTCCGACCGCATCGGCCGGCGTTGGGCAATCATCTTCCCGGCGCTGCTGACGATCCCGATCACGCCGCTCTATCTGATGACCGGCGATTACACGATGATCGTCGTGTTTTTCACAATCCAGGGGGCCTTCGGCGGCGGCGGCATGCACACGCTCTACCCGGCCTATCTCGCCGAGCGGTTCCCGACCGAAGTGCGCGCCACGGCAAGCGGTTTTGTGTACCACCAAGGGGCGATCTTTGGCGGCCTGACCGCTCCGATCATCACCTATTTTGCGACGAGCTGGCATTTGGGCTTCGCGATCCCGATGGGAGTGGGCACCATCCTCGGCTGCATCAGCGTCGCCGCCGCGGTATTGGCCGGTCCCGAGACCCGAGGCAAGCAACTCGTCGCCGAGCTGTCGGTGGCCTGAGCTAAGGCCGGTCGGCGCCGTCACGGCGCCGACTTACCCCGTCTTCGGTCACGATCAGATCCATCGGGACATCGAAATCCTGGGGATGGATCGTTGCGAGCCGCGAGAATTCGAAGCCGACGCCGATCGCCAATGGGCGCGGCGAAAGGGCGGCCAAGGTGCGGTCGAAATAACCGCCGCCATAGCCGAGCCGGTAGCAGTCGCCATCAAAACCGACGAGCGGCGCCAGCACCGCCTGCGGTGTCACGACCTCGCGCCGTTCCGGGACGGGGATGCCCCATACCCCATCGACGAGCGGGTCGCCCGGCCGCCACAAGCGATATTCGAGCGGCCCGCGTCTGTCGACCACCACCGGCAGGGCCGCAGCGAAGCCTTCCGCGACCAGCCGGCCGACCAGCGGGCGTGGGTCGAGCTCGGCCCTGAACGGCCAATAAACGCCGAGGATGATACCCGGCCGTCTGCTCAACAGGGCGTAGAGCTGCTCCTCGATCGCGTTGCCCCAAGCCCGCCGCTCCGCCGGTGGCGTCCCGGTGCGCAGCGTCAGCAGGCGCTGGCGTTCCCCCCTGCGCCAGGCTTTAACCTCGACCGGGTCCACTTCAGAACAGGCCGGTGATGCGCCCCTCGGCGTCGACCTCGATGTTGTTAGCCGACGGCACCCGCGGCAAGCCTGGCATCGTCATGATGTCGCCGCAGATTGCGACGACGAACTCGGCGCCGGCCGACAGCCGCACCTCACGGATCGCCACAATGTGGCCGCTCGGCGCCCCCTTGGCGTTGGGGTCGGTGGTGAAGCTCAGCTGGGTCTTGGCGATGCACACCGGGAAATGGCCCAACCCCTGGTCCTCTAGCTGGGCGAGCTGGTCCCGCACCGGCTTGGCGGCCTCGATGTCCTCGGCGCCGTAGATGCGCTGGGCGATGGTGCGGACCTTTTCGAGAAGCGGCATCTCGTCTGGATAGAGAAACTTGAGCTTGGCGGCGCCGCTCTCGGCGAGGTCGACGACCTCGCGGGCGAGTTCCACCGCCCCCTCGCCGCCCTGCGCCCAATGGTCGGCGATGACCGCCTTGACGCCCTCGGCTGCGCACAATTCCTTGAGCCGGGCATGCTCGCGGGCGGTGTCGGCGCTAAAGCGGTTGACCGACACGACCGCCGGCAGGCCGAACTGGCGGATGTTGGCGAGATGCCGGTGCAAGTTGGCAAAACCCTTTTCGAGCGCTTCGACATTTTCCTCGCGCAGCGCGTTGAGCGCGACGCCGCCGTGCATCTTCAAAGCCCGCACAGTCGTCACCACGACCGCCGCGGACGGGCTCAACCCCGCCTTGCGGCATTTAATGTCGATGAATTTTTCGGCCCCGAGATCGGCGCCAAAACCGGCCTCGGTGACGACGTAATCGGCGAGCTTCAGGGCCGACGTCGTCGCGATGACCGAGTTGCAGCCATGCGCGATGTTGGCGAACGGGCCGCCATGGATAAAGACCGGGTTGTGCTCGATCGTCTGCACCAGATTGGGGGCGAGCGCGTCCTTCAGCAACGCGGTCATCGACCCCGCGGCCTTGACGTCGGCGGCGGTCACCGATTTGCGCTCGCGCGTCTGGCCGACGGTGATGTTGCCGAGCCGCCGCTGCAGATCCTGCAGGCTCGTCGCGAGGCAGAACGTCGCCATGACCTGCGAGGCGGCGGTGATGTCGAACCCGTCCTCGCGCGGATAGCCGTTGGCGACGCCGCCGAGCGAGGAGATCGTGGTGCGCAGCGCGCGGTCGTTCATGTCGATGGCCCGGCGCCAAGAAACCCGGCGCGGGTCGATCCGCGGTTCGAGCCCGTAATAGACGTGGTTGTCGACCATCGCCGCGAGCAGGTTGTTCGCGGCGCCGATCGCGTGGATGTCGCCGGTAAAGTGGAGGTTGATGTCCTCCATCGGCACGACCTGGGCATAGCCGCCGCCCGCCGCACCACCCTTGACGCCAAAGCACGGGCCCATGCTCGCCTCGCGCAGGCACAGCATCGCCTTTTTGCCGATCAGGTTGAGCGCGTCGCCGAGCCCGACCGTGGTCGTCGTCTTGCCTTCACCGGCCGGGGTGGGCGTGATCGCGGTGACGAGGATCAGCTTGGCGTTGGGCCGGTCGGGCAGCGAGCGGACGTAGTCGAGCGCGATCTTGGCCTTGTATTTGCCGTAGGGCTCGATCGCGGAATCCGGGATGCCGAGCTTTTCTGTGGCGATCTCGCCGATCGGCCGCATTACCGCTTCCTGCGCGATCTCGATATTGGATTTCGGGTTTTTGTGTTGCTCTTCTCCGCGCGCCACGCCGTTTCTCCCTCGCTGGATGCCCGCCGCGTCTTAGTCCCTTCGGCCGGGTAAGTGCAACCGTTTGGGCCATCCGCCCAATGTCGGCGCCGCCCCGCGCCAGGATCGCGCGCCCGCTCCCCAAACTCCCACTGGCGATCGCAGCGCTGCGGTTGAATTCGCCTTAGTGCCGCCTTAAAGGCCGGATATATTAACCATCTCGGCGAAACACCCTTTCGGGCGCAGCCGCTGCCGCGGCGATGCCCGTCGCCTGCGGCTATCGTGACAGGGAGAATGAGCCATGCCAAGACATCCACTCGCGGGGAGCGAACGACAGCCGCTGCCGGGGGCGCGGCCAACCGGGAAGGCGGATCCCGACGAACGGCTCGAAGCCGCGGTCGTCGTGCGGCCGCGCGCGGCCGGCGACCTGACCGAGAGGGTGCGGCGGCTGGCCGGTGGCGACCGGTCGCAACCCCATCTGAAACGGGAAGACTTCGCACAGCAATTCGGCGCCGATCCTGCCGATCTCGCGGCAGTCGAGCAATTCGCCAAGACTCACGGGCTGGCTGTCGTCCAGCAGGATCGGGCGCGTCGCACCGTCGTCCTCGCGGGCACGGTGGCGCAGTTCAACGACGCGTTCGGCGTCGACCTGCAAACCTTCGAGCACGACGGCGGCAGCTATCGCGGCAGGACCGGCCCGGTCCACCTGCCGGACGAGCTGAACGGCATCGTCACCGCCGTCATGGGTCTCGACAACCGGCCCCAGGCGCATCCGCATTTCCGCGCCCGCCCGACCCACGGCAATGTGCGCTGGCATGCGGCGGCAGCGGCGTCGGCGGGGTCGTTCACCCCGACCGAGCTCGCCAGCCTTTACAGCTTCCCGACCGGGACCGGGCATGGCGAGTGCATCGCGATCATCGAGCTCGGCGGCGGCTTTCGCACCGCCGATCTGACCAAATACTTCGCGGAGCTGAAGGTGGCTAGGCCCAAGGTCACGGCGATATCGGTCGACCATGGCCGCAACCATGCCACCGGCGACCCCAATGGGCCCGACGGTGAGGTCATGCTCGACATCGAGGTCGCCGGGGCGGTGGCGCCCGGCGCGCACATTGTCGTTTATTTCGCGCCCAACACCGACATGGGCTTCGTCAACGCGGTGACGACGGCGATCATGGACACCAAAAACAAGCCGTCGGTGATCTCGATCAGCTGGGGTGGGCCGGAATCGAGCTGGACCCAGCAGGCGATGACCGCCTTCGACCAGGCGTTTCAGGCGGCGGCGGCAATGGGGATTACGGTCTGCGTCGCATCCGGCGACAACGGGTCGAGCGACGGGGTCGGCGACGGTGCCGATCACGTCGATTTCCCGGCCTCGAGCCCGTATGCGCTGGCTTGTGGCGGGACCCGGCTGGCGGCTTCGGCGACGACGATCACCGCCGAGACGGTGTGGAACGACGGCGCCCAGGGCGGGGCGAGCGGCGGCGGGGTCAGCGGCTTTTTCGCATTGCCGTCGTACCAGGAGGGCCTTCGGGTCGCCCGCGGCGGCGGCACCACCCAGCCGCTGGCGATGCGGGGTGTCCCCGATGTCTGCGGCGACGCCGATCCGCAGAGCGGATATGACGTGCGGGTCGACGGTCAGGATACGATCATCGGCGGGACGAGCGCGGTGGCGCCGCTGTGGGCTGGCTTGATCGCCCGGATCAATGCGGCCAAAGCCAACCCGGTCGGGTTTATCAACCCGCACCTCTACGCCAATCCAGGCGCCCTGCGCGACATTACCAGCGGCGACAACGGCAGCTTTGCCGCCAGCGCCGGATGGGATGCGTGCAC
>DATKHX010000278.1:0-2489 GCA_035510075.1 Allostellaceae bacterium | reverse complement strand
GGGCGCATGGACAGCTATGTCGACGCCTTCATGGCGGCGGGCGGCAGCTTTGTCACCCTTGCCAAGGGCAATCGCGGCGGCGAGGTCCGCGACGCCTGCCGCAAGCACGGCGGATTTTATCTCGGCTCGATCGGCGGGCCGGCGGCGCGGCTCGCCCTCGACTGCATTCGCAAGGTCGAGGTGCTCGAATACCCCGAGCTCGGCATGGAAGCGGTGTGGCGGATCGAGGTCGAAGATTTTCCCGCTTTTGTCGTCATCGACGACAAGGGCAACGATTTTTTCGCCGCGCTCAGTTGAGGCGCAGCCGCGCCGGCCCGGATCCGGGGGCGCCCCGATTGGCGTCGGACGAGCTGCTCGACCCGCTCATCCGCGGTGAAAAGGGCGCCTGGGAGGCTTTTGTGCGGCGCTATGCCGGGCTCGTCGTCGCCGCCGTCCGCGGGGTCGCGCGTGAAGCCGCCGAGGTCGAGGATCTGACCCAGGAGGTCTTTTTGCGGCTGTGCCGGAACGATTTCCGGCTGCTGCGCAGCTATGACCCGGCGCGGGCCGGGCTGTCGACCTGGATCACGATCGTCGCCCGCAGCACGGCGCGCGACGCGCTGCGGCGACACCGGCCGGTGTCGGTCCCGATCGAGGCGGTGCCGGAGGCGCAGCTCGCGGTCGATCCGGTCGAGCCGGTCCGCAAGCTCAAATTGCCCGAGGCGCTGTTGTCGCCGCGCCAACGCGAGATTTTGACGATGCTTTATGATCGCGACATGGACGTCGCGGAGATCGCCGGGCTCCTCGGGATCGACCCGCAAACCGTGCGCAGCGCGCATCACAAGGCGATGATCAAATTGCGCGCTCATTTCAAAACGGAAGCGGGATGAGCAGTGGAACCAGCAAGTTGCGGGGATGCTTATGCGGCAGCCCGCCTAACTATGCGCAGAGAGCGGTGCGATGAGCCGAATCGAGGATGCAATGGCAGAGCCGGCGAGATTCGAGGCCGGCCGTACTTTGTGGCAGCGCTGCCGGACGACCGACATGCCTGACAACGACACCGAGCGCTTTCTCGATCTCGCGGGTCTCGCGGACGGGATGCTCGACGACGATGACGAGCACGACCGGGTCGCCGCCCTGGTGGCCGCTGACCCGGTCGCGATGTCGGATGTCGCTGCCGGGCGGGCGATTTCGACCGGTGGCATCGCGATGCCCGGCGGGCTCGAACGGATTGTCGAGCGCGCCGTCGCGATCCTCGACGAGATGCCCGGGCGCGGCCGCGCAATCCCCTTTGCGCCGCCGCAGGGGCGACGCGTGCTGCAGGGCGTGGCGCAATGGGGCGGCCTCGCCGCGGCGATCGCGTTTGCGAGCTGGCTTGGTTTCGCGATGGGCAGCGGCGCCTCGCTGAGCTTGATCCAGCCCGGCCACTCGGGTCAGATCGGCGACGAAAACTACTTGCCTGAATTGCTCGATCCGTCGACCGGCTTTCTGCGCGATCTGGGCGAAGGGCAGCAGACATGATGCTCGCCGAACCGACCGCGGCCAGCAGCACCCGCCCGTATTTATGGAAGGCGCTGCTGGCGCTCTCGCTCGCGCTGAACCTGTTTTTTGTCATCGGGGCCCTGTGGATCCGCATCCACGCGCCGGCGCCGATGCTGTCGCCCGAAGACCGGCTCGAGCAAATGGCCGGCGAGCTCGGCCTCGACCCCCCGCAAAAGCAGGCCTTCGCCCATTACTCGCGAACCATGCGCGACCGTTTGCAGGCCATGCACGGGGCGGTTCAGCCGCTGATCGGCAATGCCTGGTCGGAGGTGGGCAGGCCGCATGCCGACGAGACCAGGGTCATGCAGATCTTTGACCAGGCGGCTCAGGAGCGGCGTCGTTACGTGCGCGATCTGACGACGACGACCTTGTCGTTTTTGGCCACCCTCTCGCCCGAGCAGCGCGCCAAATTCGTCCAGCTCGCGCGGCAACGGCCGCGCCCGTGGTCGCCGCCCCCCGATCACGACGGGCCGCGCTAGAACCAGCCTTCGGCCGCTTGCCGGTTATTTCGTTCCGAACAGGCGGTCCCCGGCGTCGCCAAGGCCGGGGAGGATGTAGCCGTGGCCGTCGAGGCAGCGGTCGAGCGCCGCGGCGACGATCGTGACCTCGGGGAATATGCCGAGAACCGTGTCGACCCCTTCGGGGGCGGCGACGAGGCAGACGAACTTGATCGAGCGCGCCCTCAATTCGACGAGGCGGGAGATCGCCGCCACCGCCGAATTGCCGGTCGCCAGCATCGGGTCGACCAGGATCACATCGCGCTCGGGCAAATCCTCGGGCAGCTTCAGGTAATATTCGACCGCCTGCAAAGTGCGCGGCTCGCGGTAAATGCCGATATGGCCGACCCGCGCCGACGGCAGGAGGTCGAGCATGCCGTCGAGAATGCCGTTTCCGGCGCGCAGGATCGACACCAGGCACAGCTTTTTTCCGGCCAGCAGCGGAAAGCGGCCGCGCTCGAGCGGCGTCTCGAT
>DATKHX010000277.1:0-7118 GCA_035510075.1 Allostellaceae bacterium | reverse complement strand
GCATTTTCACGTGCACCTGTTCGGCGGCCGCGACCTCGACCGGATGCTGTTGCGGCGCTGATCAGAGACTAGCGCGCGCTTCGGCGCGGACGAAGCGAGTGCCCTCGTAGACCGCCGCGAGCGGGCAGTCGAAGCCGATGCTGTCCAGAGCCAGCCGGTCCTGCTCCCCGATTGGCAACGAGTTTGCCGGCCAGCCGCCATTCGGCTCGCGGCGGATCAGCTCGGCGGCGATCTGCGTCGAGCGCACCAGCAGGATCTCGCGTACCGTCGGAATCGTCGTGTAGGCCCAGACATTGGCCCGGTTTTCGGCTTCGCAGCTCGGCGACAGGATCTCGACGAGGATGACCGGCTCGATCAACGCGTGGCTCGCTGGATCGTCGGGGGCACAGGTCACGGCGATATCGGGGACCCGCACGTTGGCCTCAGCGCGGACCCGCGGAATGACGCCCGGCTCGATCACGACCCGGCAGCCGGTCCCGACCAGGTGATTGCCCAACAGGCGCGTGAGGGCAGCCTGGATCGTGCCGTGCGTCGTGCTCGCCGGCGCCATCGCCTGCGGCTCGCCGTCGATTAGCTGATGCCTAGACCCGCTGCCGTCGCCGGGCCAGTCGATAAATTCCGCGACGGTCATCCGCGACAACAGGGGCTTGGGGAGCGCCGACATCGGGTACCTCCGCCCTCAAACATAGCATCGGCCCGGCCGGGCGAAAGATCCCCGTCGGAAGCCCGCGTTAGGATCAAGCCTCCTGGATGTCGGTGTTCTTGGTCTCTCGCAGGAACAATACGCCGACGACCATTGTCATCGCCGCGATCGCGATCGGATACCACAGCCCATCATAGATGTTGCCGGTCGACGCGGCGATGGCGAAGGCGATCGCCGGCAGGAGCCCGCCGAACCAGCCGTTGCCGATGTGATAGGGCAGCGATACCGAGGTATAGCGGATCCGCGTCGGAAACATCTCGACCAGCATAGCCGCGAGCGGCCCGTAAACCATCGTCGCGAAGACGACGAGGATCACGAGCAGCGTGATCACCATGCCGAGATCGATCTCCGCCGGATCGGCCTTAGCCGGATAGCCGGCCGATTTCAACGCCCCGGTCAGCGATTTGGTGAAGGCGGCAGCTTTTGTCGTGGCGTCGGGCGCCTTTGCGTCATAGCTCGGGATGACGGTCTGCCCGACCTTTACCTGCGCCGTGCCGCCCGCCGGCGCCGTCTGATTGGTGTAGGGGATTCCGCGTGTGACGAGCGCGCTCTTGGCAACATCGCACGAGCTAGAGAATTTCGACGTGCCGACCGGGTCGAACTGCAGCGAGCACTTCGCCGGATTGGCGACGACGATGACCGGCGCCGATCCAACCGCGGCTTCGAGCGCGGGGTTGGCGTAATGCGTTATCGCCTTGAACAACGGCAGATAGGTGATCACCGCGAGCAGACAGCCCAGCATGATGATCTTCTTGCGGCCGACACGGTCGGACAGCCAGCCGCAGAAGATGAACCCCGGAGTAGCAATCGCCAGCGCCGCGGTCGTCATCAGTATGGCGGTCGCCGGATCCACTTTCAGCGTCTGGGTCAAAAAGAACAAGGTATAGAGCTGGCCCGTGTACCAAACCACCGCCTGTCCTGCGGTTCCGCCAAACAACGCCAGCAGCACGAGCTTCAGATTGCCCCGTTCGGCAAAGGACTCGGTGAGCGGCGCCCGCGAGATCCCGCCCTCGGCCTTGATCCGCTCGAACAACGGCGACTCGTCGAGGTGCCGCCGGATATAGACCGAGATCGCGAGCAGCACGATCGAGATCAGAAACGGAATACGCCAGCCCCATTCCTCGAAGCTCCGCGCGCCGATGGTTTGGCGGCAGCCTAAAATCACCAGGAGCGACACGAACAGGCCGAGAGTCGCGGCCGTCTGGATCCACGAGGTGTAAAGCCCGCGTTTACCGTGCGGGGCGTGCTCGGCGACGTAGACCACGGCGCCGCCGTATTCGCCGCCCAACGCCAGAGCTTGCAGCAGGCGAAGGAGGATCAGGATTACCGGCGCTGCCAGACCGATCGCAGCATAGCCGGGCAAGAGGCCGACCAGAAAGCTCGACAAGCCCATGATCGCGATCGTGATCAAAAAGGCGTATTTTCGGCCGACGAGATCGCCGACGCGGCCAAAGACCAGCGCGCCAAAAGGCCGGACCGCGAACCCTGCGGCAAAGGCGAGCAGAGCGAAAATGTAGCTCGCGGCCGGGTTCACTCCGGAAAAGAACACCTTGCCGATCGTCGCCGCGAGCGAGACGTAAAGATAGAAATCGTACCACTCGAAAATCGTGCCCAGCGAAGAGGCGAAGATGACGGCCCGCGCCTCGCGGGTCATCCCGCCGATCAGGCGGCGCGGGGCCGCTGACACATTGGCCACAATTCCTCCCCGCTTCGTTTCGTGGCGCGATTTTGCAGCCGGCGCTTGTTGCAAGGCCGGGCTGTTCGATTCGGCGACCGGGAGGAATAGCTTAAAACGCGAATGGGCGTAAGCGAGGATCGAGCCGCCGCTACCGGGCGCGGACTTGCTGCTCGGCTAGGATCGCGCGCATCGATGGCGGGATTGGTTCATTGAGGACGTGGTCGTAGAGAGCATGCAGCAGCTCCTCTCCGTTGGTCGTGCCGTCGAGGAAAGCCC
This sequence comes from Allostellaceae bacterium, assembly GCA_035510075.1. Lineage (GTDB taxonomy): Bacteria > Pseudomonadota > Alphaproteobacteria > ATCC43930 > CGMCC-115725 > AP-15. Next base: position 4,461 of record DATKHX010000277.1, on the reverse strand, counting down.
CGATCCGCGACTCCACCGGTCGCGCCGGCAATTCCGCCTTACCGAACCGGCATCGAACATGCGCAGCCATAGTCATTCGATTGCTAACATAGCTCATATCGTTCAGCCGTATTTCGTTACCGATTCGATCCATTCGTGTCAAGCTCGTGACCCCTATTCAACAGTTTGTAACAGCAGTCGATCCAACGAAAGACGCAGACGCGACATGCCGCGGACGCATGGAACTCTCGCGCCTGCGCACGCCATCGGCGGGTAATTGGCTACCCCGCCTCGACGGCGACGCCCGCACGCTATAAACTGACCGCGCAAAAAAGGTGAGAAGGCAATGTCTTACTCAGCGAGGCGGCTGGCCGTTGCGATATTCGCTGTGGTGCTCGCCGCGGTGCGTGCAACCGTCGCGAACGCCGCCGACCTGCAGACGGTCAGGTTCGGCACCGATTGGAAAGCGGAGGCCGAGCACGGCGGTTATTATCAGGCGATCGCCACCGGCATTTACAAACGCCACGGCCTCGATGTCCAATTGCAACAGGGCGGGCCGCAGGTGAACCACTCCCAGCTCCTCGCTGCCGGGAGGCTTGATTTCAACATCGCGACGAATTCCTTCGTGCCGCTCAATTTCGTGCAACAAAACGTGCCGATGGTCGCGGTCGCCGCGATGTTTCAGAAGGATCCGTCGGTGCTGATCGCCCACCCTGGGCAGGGGGACGACAGCTTTACCGCGCTCAAGGGCAAGCCGATCATGATTGGCTCTGATACGCGCATCGGCAGCTGGATCTTTCTAAAGAAGAAGTTCGGCTACAGCGATGACCAGATCCGGCCCTACACGTTCAGCGTGGCGCCGTTTCTCGCCAATCCCAAGGCGATCCAACAGGGCTATTTGTCGAGCGAGCCGTTTACGATCGAGGCGGCAGGAGCGAAGCCGGTCGTGTTGTTGATCGCGGACGCCGGCTACTCCAACTACAGCTCGCTGATCGAGACCTCGGACAAGCTCGCGCGTGACGACCCCGATCTGGTGCAGCGCTTTGTCGACGCCAGTATCGAGGGTTGGTACAGCTATCTCTATGGCGACCCGGCGCCGGCGAATTTGCTGATCAAGCGCGACAATCCGGAGATGACCGACGCGCTGTTGACCTATGGCATCGCCAAGCTCAAGGAATACGGGATCGTCGACAGCGGCGACGCCAAGAAAGACGGCATCGGCGCCATGACCGAGGCACGCTGGCGCGACTTTTTTGAGACGATGGCCGAGGCCGGCGTCTATCCCAAGGACATGAATTTCGCAAAAGCGTTCACGTTGCAGTTCGTGAACAAGAAAGTCGGGATCAAACCCTGACCGCGCCGGCGGTCTTTCGCCGGTCGGCGGCGCCGGTCGTCTCGTTGCACGGCATCTGCAAGCGCTTTGGCTCCGGCGTTGCCGCGCTCGATCCCATCGACCTCGATATTGACCGCGGCGAATTCCTGAGCCTGCTCGGGCCTTCAGGCTGCGGCAAGACGACGCTGTTGCGGATCATTGCCGGCTTGAGCGAGCCGAGCGCAGGGCAGCGGCGTTTGGCGCTCGCCGCCGCCCGTGGCGATCCTGCGGCGCGCGGCCGGATCGGCTTTGTCTTTCAGGATCCGACCCTGATGCCGTGGAGCACGGTGCTGGGCAATGTGCTACTGCCGTTCCGTCTCGCCGGCCGGGTCGGGGCGGCCGAGCGCGAGCGCGCCGCGGCCGAGCTCGAGGCGGTCGGGCTCGCCGGCTTCGAGCGCGCCTATCCGCGCCAGCTGTCGGGCGGGATGCGCATGCGGGTGTCGATCGCGCGCGCATTGGTGACCGACCCCGACCTGTTGCTCCTCGACGAGCCCTTTGCGGCACTCGACGAAATCACCCGGATGGCGCTCAACGACGACCTCTTGCGGCTATGGGAGAGCCGCCGGGCGACCGTCGTGTTCGTCACCCACAGCGTGTTCGAATCGGTCTATCTCTCGACCCGCATCGCGGTCATGACGGCGCGGCCCGGGCATATTGCCGCCGATCTTGTGGTCGGCCTGCCGCAACCACGCGAGCGGGGATTGCGCACCGCCCCCGAATACGCCGCCGTCTGCGCCGCCGTTTCAGTCCATTTGGGCCGGGCGATGGCGTCGGCGGCGGAGCCCGACACGCCGCCATGAAGTCGGTGGGACGCAGCGCCCGCGTTCCCCCGGAGGAAATCAACCACTCCCTCTCTGCCCCTGGGGGCGGGGAGGGCAGAGCTTCGCGTCGTTCGAGCCGGTCATGATGCGCCGGCGACGCGCGCAGCTCTGGCGGGTCGCAGCACCGCTGATGGTAGGTGCAGCACTCCTCATGCTGTGGGAGGCGATGATACGCATCGAAGACCTTCCGCCCTACATCCTCCCCGGGCCGCTCGCCATCGCCGAGGCATTGTGGACCGACGGCCCGAGCCTATTGGGCTCGCTGCTCGTGACCTTGCGCGTGACGCTCGCGGCCTTGGCGGCCGCGGCCGTTCTCGGCGGCGCCATCGCGCTGTTGTTCTCGCTGTCGCGCATCCTGGCGCTGAGCCTGTTTCCCTACGCCGTCATCCTGCAGGTGACGCCGATCGTCGCGATCGCGCCCTTGATCATCATCTGGGTGCAGCAGCCGTTTCTGGCGCTTCTGGTGTGCGCCTGGATCGTCGCGTTTTTCCCGATCGTGTCGAACACGACGATCGGACTCAACAGCGCCGACCGCAATTTGCTGGCGCTGTTCCGGCTTTACGGGTCGACACCCTGGCAGACCTTGCGCTATCTGAGGCTGCCGACGGCACTCCCCTATTTTCTTGCCGGGCTGCGGATTTCAGGCGGGCTCGCGCTGATCGGCGCCGTCGTCGCCGAGTTTGTCGCCGGCACTGGCGGCACCGAGACCGGGCTCGCCTTCCGCATCCTCGAAGCCGGCTACCGGCTGGCGATCCCGCGGCTCTTCGCGGCCCTGTTCCTGCTGTCGATGACCGGCATCGCGATCTACCTCGTCATCGATTTCCTATCGCGGCTCGCCCTGCGGCACTGGCACGAGAGTGCGATCGAGGAAGAGGAAGAATGAGCAACAAAATTGCTCCGCCTCGCGGTCGTGCTGCTTGCTGTTTGCTGATTTAAAGTGCCGCATCAACCGTGCTGCGCTAATTTAGGGAACCAAATCGCAACTCAAAAGGCAAATCCGATGGGAGTTTTAAATCGAAGGTCAGCTCTCACGCTGGCGCTCGCCGCGGCGTCTGCGGCGGCTGCTTCCGGGGAGGCGGCGGCTCAGGCACAAACCGCGACTGGCGGCAAGGAGATTGCCCCCGGTGTGCGGCGGGTCGACCTCGGCAAGCGCGCGTCGATGATCCCCGCTTATAAGACTGTTTCGATGTTCGACGTCGTGTATCAGCCAAAAGCCAAGCTGGCGACGGGTGTGCCGATGGCGAACGACATGGTCTGCCACTGCCCGCAAGGCGAGCTTCGGGTCAGGCAAAATAACGGCGGCGAGTTTGTTGCCAAGAAGGGCGACGTGTGGAGCTGCAACAAAGGTATCTTGGAAGATACCGAGAACATCGGTACCGGCATCGCCGTGATGCGGGTCATCAACCTGCTGCCGGGATAGGCGGAGGGGCGGGGGCGAATTCGCCCCCCTCTGCCCATTACCCGCGGCCGACGAAGGGCATCTTGGTCGCCATCACGGTCAGGAACTGGACATTGGCCTCGGAGGTCACGGTTGCCATGAAGACGATAGCGCGGGCGACGTTGGCGACATCCATCGTCGGCTCCTCGATGACCGTGCCGTTGGCTTGCGGCACGCCGCGCTGCATGCGCTGGGTCATCTCGGTCAAGGCGTTGCCGATGTCGATCTGGCCGCAGGAGATGTCGTATTTGCGGCCGTCGAGCGAGGTCGATTTGGTGAGCCCCGTGATCGCGTGCTTGCATGAGGTGTAGGCGACCGAATTCGGCCGCGGCACATGCGCCGAGATCGAGCCGTTGTTGATGATCCGGCCACCCATCGGCTGCTGGTCCTTCATGATTTTGAAGGCTTCCTGCGTGCACAGGAACGATCCTGTTAGGATCGAGCTGACGACCGCCTGCCAGCGCTCGAAAGGCAGCTCCTCGATCGGCGCCGAGGCGCCGAACCCGGCATTGTTGAACAGCACGTCGAGCCGGCCATAGGTCTCCTTGGTCTTGGCGAACAAGGCGCGCACCGAACCGGGATCGCCGACATCGGTCGGCACGCCGAGCGCCCGGCCCTGCATGCTTTCGACCTCGTCGACGACCGCCTGCAACGGCTCCGGTCGGCGGCCGGCGACGACGACCGCGAACCCTTCCTTGGCGAGCGCGAGGGCCGAGGCCTTGCCGATGCCGCTGCCCCCGCCGGTAACGAGCGCCACCTTGCCGTTCGAATTCATGTTGCTGATCTCCTGCTGCGGACGCCGAATGTCCCTGCGCGCACGATATCAGCTTACCACGCGTGCGTTCCAGCGC
>DATKHX010000276.1:0-9469 GCA_035510075.1 Allostellaceae bacterium | reverse complement strand
CATTTGGCATAAGTACGGCATTTGTGAGACTCGCTCTATTCCGGAAGCCCTGGGTGCGGCATCCCGGAATCACGCTGTCAGAGCCCTGAATGACTCACGCCCTCATTAGCGGAGATGACGACCAACTCGCTGATCTATTGGAATTGTTTTTGGATCGTGTGCTACGGGAGGGGTGCGGCCCGATCGAGCTCTCGGGCACAGTGGCAAACATCGACTGGTTGAGCAGCGGGTCGCATTGCGCTGCCGCAGCCAAAAACGCCCCCAAGTTTTTTTGCGGCCTCGTCGTCGTCGATGTCACATCTCGGTGTACCGGGGGAATTTCGCGGCTGGAAATGCGGTATTACTCGCAGCCCGGGATGGTCCCGCGCAGAAGGGAAGCTTCGATGCCGGCAGCCCCGCGTCTTCTCAGCCTCGCGACCGCGCTTCCGCCCTACGAGCTCAGTCAGGAGGACGTGATCCGCCGGGTCCAAGCGCTGTTCGACGGGGCCCCGGCACTGGAACGGCTATTGCCGGTCTTTACCAATAGCGGCATTCGCTCGCGCTATTCCTGCGTGCCGATCGAGTGGTACGACCGCCCGCATGGCTGGGCGGAGCGCAACCGGGTCTATATCGCGAGCGCGCTCGACCTCCTGGAAGCCACCACAATCCGCCTGCTCGATCGCGCCGGCGTCGGCAAACAGGCAATCGACGCCGTCGTCACCGTGTCGACGACCGGGATCGCGACACCGAGCCTCGACGCGCTCTTGATCGAGCGGATGGGGCTGCGCCGCGACGTGCGGCGCTTGCCGATCTTTGGGCTCGGCTGCGCCGGCGGCGTCATCGGCTTGGCGCGCGCGGCGAGCCAGGCGCTGGCGTGCCCCGGCGAGACCGTGCTGTTCCTGGTCGTCGAATTGTGCGCATTGTCGTTTCGCCGCGATGACTGGTCGAAGAGCAACATCGTTGCCACCGCGCTGTTCGGCGACGGTGCGGCCGGTGCGCTGTTGTCGACCGCGGGGGCCGGCCCCGCCATCGTCGCCACCGGCGAGCATACCTGGCCCGGCAGTCTCGGGGTCATGGGATGGGACATCGCCGATGACGGCTTCAGTGCCGTATTTTCGCGCGACATCCCGCAGCTCGTCGCGACCGAGTTTCGCGCGGTCGCCGACGAATTCCTCGCCCGCCATGGTTTGGCGCTCGACGACATCGACCGCTTTGTCTGCCATCCGGGCGGCGCCAAGGTCGTGACCGCGATCGAGCATGCGTTGGGCCTGCGGCAAGGCGCTCTCGCTGGCGCGCGCCATGTGCTGCGCGATTACGGCAACATGTCGGCTGCGACGGTGATGTTCGTGCTCGAGCAAATGCTGAACGAAGCGTCGCGGTGGGATTTGGCGCTGATGAATGCGCTCGGACCCGGTTTCACCGCCGGCTTTCTGGTGCTCGACAACCGGTGACGCCGCTTTACTGGACGCTCGTCTTGGTCGCGTTGCAGCGGCTCGCCGAGCTTGCCTGGGCCGGCCGCAACGCCGCGCGGCTGCGGCGGCTTGGGGCTACCGAGGCGGACGCCAACGGATACCCGTTCTTCATGGCACTGCATGCCGGGTGGTTGGCGAGCCTCGCCTTGCTGGTGTCGGCCGCGACGCCGCCCGCTTGGCCATTGCTCGGCCTTTTCGCGGTGCTCCAAGCCGCCCGGCTCTGGGTCATCCTGAGCCTTGGCCGTTATTGGACGACGCGGGTGCTGTCATTGCCGGAGGCGCCGCTCGTGCAAGTGGGCCCCTATCGCTGGATGCGCCACCCGAATTATCTGCTGGTGACGGCCGAGATCGCGATCTTGCCGCTTGCCTTTGGTGCCGTCGTGATCGCCGTGGTATTTTCAGTGCTCAACTTCGTGCTGATTGCCCGACGCATTTCGATCGAGGATCGGGCATTGGCACCCCGCCGAAAGCTATGACGATCGCGGCGATACCGGCGCCGAAGACCTGGGTCGGGTTTACCGCGATGGCGATCGGCATGTTCATGGCGATCCTCGACATCCAGATCGTCGCCAGCTCGTTGCCCGAGATTCAAGCCGGGCTCGGCATCCCGCTCGACCGCTTGAGCTGGGTGCAGACCGCCTATTTGATGGCCGAGATCGTGGCGATCCCGCTGACCGGCTGGCTGACCCTGATGTTGTCGACGCGCGGCGCGTTTGTCGCGTGCGTCGCCGGCTTTACCGCGGCGAGCCTTCTCTGCGCCGCTTCGAGCGGGTTCTGGACGCTGATCCCGGCGCGTGTCGTCCAGGGATTTTGCGGCGGCGCGCTGATCCCGCTCGTCTTTTCGGCGATCTTTCTGATGTTCGAACGGCCGGCGCGGACTCGCGCGACCTTGGTCGCCGGCCTCTTCGCGATGCTGGCCCCGACCCTCGGCCCGGTTGTCGGCGGATTTGTGACCGACCGCTTCTCGTGGCACTGGTTGTTTCTGATCAACGTGCCGCCGGGGATTATCGTCGCGTTGCTGGTCGGCTGGGCGGTCGATTTCGACCGCGCCGACCGCCGCCGGTTCGCCTCGATCGATTTGTGGGCGCTGCCGCTGCTCGCGGGGTTTCTGGCCGGCCTCGAATTATTGCTGAAGGAGGCGCCGCAACGCGGCTGGTCGAGCGCCCCGATGCTGGTGCTCGCTTTGGTCTGCGTGATCTCCGGGGCCGGCCTCGTCCGGCGCTCGCTATCTCACCCGGCGCCGCTGATCGACCTCTCCGCGTTCCGCGACCGGAATTTCGCGGTCGGCTGCGGCTTCAGCTTTGCCCTCGGCGCCGGGCTCTACGGTGCCACCTATCTGTTGCCGGTATTTCTCGGGCTGGTGCGGGGCTACGACGCCCTGCCGATCGGCGAGGTCATGATGGTGACCGGCGCGGCACAGCTCCTGATGGCGCCTCTCGCGACCAGGCTCGAACGCCGCGCCGATGCCAGGCTGCTGATCGCCGCCGGCTACGGGCTCTTGGCGCTGGGCTGGCTCGGCAACGGCTTTTTGTCGTTTGGGACCGACTTTTGGGGCCTCTTCTGGCAGCAGCTCGCGCGCGGCGCGGCGGTCATGCTGTGCCTGTTGCCGAGCACGGCCTTGGCGCTCGGCGGCCTCGATGCGGCCCGCGTCCCGAATGCGAGCGGCCTTTTCAATCTGATGCGCAACCTCGGTGGTGCGATCGGGCTCGCGGTTATCGACACCGTGCTCGAACAGCGTGCACCCGCGCATGTCGCAAGCCTCGCCGCGCGGCTCGAGGCCGGCGACGCCGCAGCGGCGCGGTTGGTCGGGTTGCCGACCGCACGCTTTACCGGCGCGCCGATCGGCCCGGTCGACCAGGCGACGCGCGACCTTGTCGCACCGCTCGTCGAGCGTGCCGGGCTCGTTGCCGCCGTCAACGACGCGTGGCTGTGGATCGGCGGCGGAATTCTGCTGTCGCTGTTGCTGGTGCCGTGGTTGCGCGCCCCATCGCGGGGATTGGAGCCGGCCGTCCCGATGACGATCTCCTCGCCGCGTGGGCGGTTGAGGCGAGGTCGATAAAGTGAGCGAAGCGCACACTCCCTTCTCCCCGGCCGCCGATCGCCCGGCCGAGCCGCCATCCGGGCGCGATTACGCACGCGCGCTGCGCGGCAACGCGATCGGCATATTTCCGCCGCAAGCCTTTGAGGAGGACGTCGTCTTTCGCCGGGTTTTCGGCCGGCAGCAGATCATCATGAGCCGCCCCGCCGGCATCCAGCATATTCTCGTCGACAATCCGGCGAATTACCGGCGCACCGCCGCCGGGATCCGCATCCTGCGACCATTGCTCGGCAAAGGGCTGCTGCTGAGCCAGGGCGAGGACTGGCGCCAGCAGCGCCGCACCCTCGCGCCGGCCTTCGCGCCCCGCACGATGCCGATCCTGGCGCGCCATGTCGCGGGCGCCGCGAGCGCCGCCGCCGCCCACCTCAAAACCGCCGGCGCCGCCCCGGTCGACCTGCTCGCGGCGATGCAGTTCCTGGCATTGGAGATCGCCGGCGCCTCGATGTTCTCGCTCGAGATGGAGCGCTACGGCGTGGAATTGCGCGGCCTGATCAAAGGGTACGCCGCCCGGCTCGGCCGGCCCAGCCTGCTCGATTTCATGCTGCCGCCGTCCGTTCCGAGCCCGCGCGACGTGCTGCGCTGGCATTTCCGCCGCCGCTGGCTGCGTCTGATCGGCCATATCATCGCCGCCCGCCGCGAGCAAGGCGATGCCGGCGCCCCGCGCGACCTCTTTGACCTGATGGCGAGTGCGGCGGACCCGGAGAGCGGCGCGCTGTTCCCACCCCGCCGGCTCGCCGACCAGGTGGCGACGATGATCGTCGCCGGCCACGAGACGACGGCGGTGGCGCTGTTCTGGTCGCTCTATCTGCTCGCCGGCGCGCCCGCAATCCAGAACCGGCTCGCCGCCGAGGTCGCCGGCGTCGATCTCGGGCCCGACAGCGCCGCAAGCGCGCTCCCCACCCTCGTCTACACCCGCGCCGTCGTGCAGGAGGCGATGCGGCTGTATCCGCCGGCCTTTACCTTGGCGCGCCAGGCGATCAAGGACGACCTCGCCGGCGACATCCCGGTGAAGGCGAAAACGGTGGTGCTGATCGCCCCCTGGGTCCTGCACCGCCACCGCCGGCTATGGATCGAGCCCGAGACCTTCGATCCCGGCCGATTTCTGCCCGGCTCCCTGCCGCCCGACCGTTTCGCGTATCTCCCTTTCGGGATTGGCCCGCGCGTGTGCATCGGCGCGCAGTTCGCGCTAACCGAGGCGACCCTGGTGCTGGCCACCCTGATCCAAACCTTCCGTATCGAGCGCGCCGACGACACGCCCGTCACGCCGCGCGCCATCGTCACCACCCAGCCTGACCACCCGCCCCCGTTTCTGCTGCGTCCGAGGTCCGGCGGGCCGCCCCCGCTCTGAGCAGCGGATTTCCCGGTTCGCCGGGAATTATCCGGGAAACCGCCCGGCCGGGCCGCTCACGAACGCTGTTTCACGGCGTGATATCAAGTGGTTGGCCACAAATTCCCGTGGCGAGGTCAAACGGGAGTTGTCGGCGGAAAAACGGGAATAGAATCGCCCGAAACGGGAATTCAACCGCCGAAAACGGGAAATGCGGGGATTGCCGCAAACGGTGTACTTGGCGGATAGATTTTTTAGCAATTATCTACATCGCATTTAGGTGGGGCGTCGCTATGCCTTTGGCAAGACGGACCGCGATCTTCGTAGATCGAATTTTCTCAAGAGAAGATTAGGAACTCGTCTTATTTCCAGGTGGTTTGAGTCTGGCGGTATTCACCGCCTCTAACATTGAGGAATATGAGTATGGCGACCAAGGCGAACACTAGGGCCGAACGGGAAGCGCGTCGATCGCGGGCGGCCGAGGCGGAGCAGACCGCAAAGTCCTCTACTGACGCTTTAGAATTGTTGGAACAGGACCACCGTGAAGTCGAGGAGCTATTCGACGAGTTCGATGAAACGCAGGGAAATGACAAGCGCAAGGAGGAACTCGCCCAAAAGATTTGCCGGGCATTGGAGGTGCACGCGCGGATCGAAGAGGAGGTATTTTACCCTCGGGCGCGCGAGGCGACGAAGGACGATGACCTGATCGACGAAGCAATTGTCGAGCATGCCGGCGTCAAGCATCTGATCGCCGAGATCGAGGCGATGGAGGTTGGGGACGACCTTTATGACGCCAAGGTTCGCGTGCTCGAGGAGATGGTGAAGCGACACATCCAAGAGGAAGAAGAGGAGCTTTTCCCGGAGCTCGTTTCCGCCAAGATGGACACCAAGGCCGTCGGGCGCGAGCTTGCCGAGCGCAAGCACGAGCTGATAGCCGAGATGAAAGCGTAGCCGCCCACCCGCAGCGCCATCCCGGGGTTGTCCCAGCGGTCGCTCGACCCGGCCCCTCACCGGGCTCGCGCGCTAACACGTTCGGCGACCGGCGAGAGCGACTGCGACGCGCCACCCTCGGCCTGCTCCGACGCGAGCCACACCTCGGGCGCGATAGCTTCGGTCGCCGGCGCCCGCCGGGCCTGCACAGCGACGGTTAGAAAAGGCGCGTCCCGCTTGCCGATTTCTTTCGGCTACTCCGCCGCCAAGGCGGGGCGTTCGCCGAGGTGGTGCAGGCAGCGGTCGATCCACAATTTAGTCAGTTTTTCCTGGGCGCCGTTTTGCGACAGGCGGCGGTGCAATGCCGCGAAATCGACCTGGTCCATCTCCTGGTCCTGGTTGAAGCAGGAAAAGACCACGGTCTCGGTGCCGGTCGCCGGATCGCGATGCATCTGCAGGCATTGCGCGCAGATTTCCTTCATCATGCACTGCATCGGCGAGTTGATCGACGCGATTGCCCGGTGATCGGGCCGGAAATAGCGCTTGAGCCGTGCCCGCCGCGCCTCGGCGACAGCGTTCATCATGCCGTCGGAGCCGATCGCGATGATGCGGTCCACCTCGGCGAGCGAGATCGCGGCCGGACCCAAATCGCCGGCGCCGTAGGCGGCGATCGCCTCGACGATGTTGCCGACAAAAGCCCGGTCCTGTGGCCGGCTCGGAACGAAGCCCGGCGCCTCGTCGCAGCACCACACGACGCTGTCGGCGGCGCCTTCGATGTCTTCGACCTTGTAGCGATCAGCGATCGTCTTGTAGCCGGCGAAATACAGCACCCGCGAACCCTGCGCCCGGAGCGCCGCGGCGATCGAGAACAGCACCGCGTTGCCGAGCCCGCCGCCGACCAGCAGCACGGTTTCGCCGGACGGCGTCTCGGTCGGGGTCCCGGTCGGACCCATCAAGATCACCGGCTCGCCCGGCTTTAAGAGGGCGCACAGATCGGACGAGCCGCCCATTTCGAGGACGATCGTCGACAACAGCCCGTTCTCCTTGTCGACGCCGGCGCCGGTCAAGGCAAGCCCCTCCATCGCCAGAGTCGTGCCGTCGACGCGCGGGGCCAAGGTCTCGTAATTCTGCAGCCGATAGAACTGGCCGGGCTTGAAGGCACGCGCCGCCATCGGCGCCTTGACGACGATTTCGAGGATCTTTGGCGTGAGGCGGACAACCTCGTGCACCCGCGCCCGCAATTCGTCATCGAGCCGCGTCCGTAGCTCGGCGGGGGAGGGGGCCGAGGCGTCGCGGCGCGCCAATATGCGGCTGACCACCGGGTAGCCCAACGTGGCGCCGCCCATCGCTTTGACGACATTCCCCGAAAAGCTCGGATGCAGGTCGCCGAAAAAGCTGACCGCGCGGCCGTCGGGGCGCAGATGCGTCAGCACCCGCACGGCACCCGGCTTCGCCACCCGCTCCGGCATGGCCGGGTTGCCGTCCTCGTCGAGCGCCCGAAAATAGCGACCGTCGAGCACGACATTGTCCGGGTCTTCGCGTGCCAGCACGGTGTTGGGCTGGGTCCCGGCGGCGACGAGGATCGTGCGCGCCGGCAACACAACCGTCTCGCCCGGCCCTTGATCCAAGGACGGCGCGCTCCCGCCGACCTCTTGCGCACGATGCCGCGTCAGCCGCAACGCCGCGGCCTGGCCGAAGCGATCGACTTCGACCTCGGCCGGTGTCAGCAATTCGGCAAAGCGGATGCCTTCCTCCATCGCCTTTGCCACCTCCTCATGGTTGAGGGTGTAGCTCGGCGCGTCGATCAGCCGGCGGCGATAGGCGATCGTCACCCCGCCCCAGTCGTCGATCAATTCGGCGAGGCGTGGCCCGCGATCTTCCCGGCGGGCGGCCTCACGCTCGGCGCGGAGCGCGCGGCCGTGGGCGATGAATTCGGCGGCGGCCTCACGTTCGGCGGCGTTCCATTCGGCGCGCACCGCCTCTTCGCCGCGCTCGGCGACGAGCGTCTCGTAGCGCGCGAGGAACTTCTCGACCTGCACCGGATAATAGGCGAGCGACTCGGTCGCGGTGTCGATCGCGGTCAGCCCGCCGCCGATCACGACCACCGGCAGCCGCACGCTCAAATTGGCGATGCTATGGGTCTTGGCCGCACCAGTCAGTTGCAACGCCATCAGGAAGTCCGAGGCTTGCCTGACCCCCGGCGCCAGATTGTTCGGCATCGGGATCACGGTCGGCCGCCCGGCGCCGGCGCACAACGCGACGTGGTCGAAACCCAAACCGAACGCACTGTCGATCCCGATCGTGCCGCCAAAGCGCACCCCGCCATACATCGCGAACTCGGCGCGGCGTTCGAGCAGCAGGCGCACGATCTTGAGAAAATTTTTGTCCCAACGCACGGTGATGCCGTATTCGGCGACCCCGCCGAAGCCAGCCATGACCCGGTCGTCGAGGCTGTCGACAAGGCTTGCCACATCTCGGATCGGCCGGAACGGGACGCGGCTGCCGTCGGCGGTGACGCCGGAGACTTCGGCCGGCAGCGGCTCGATCTTGAGCCCGTCGATCGCGGCGACGAAGTGGCCGTCGTTGACCAGATGGTGCGCCAACGTGAACCCGGCCGGGCCGAGCCCGACGACCAGCACTTTTTTGCCGGTCTCGGTCCGCGGCAGCGGGCGGCAGATATTGAGCGGGTTCCACCGCGTCAACAGCGAATAAATCTCAAAGCCCCACGGCAGGCCCAGCACGTCCTTCAAGGTGCGGGTCTCGATCTGCGGGATGTCGACCGGCTCCTGGCGCTGGTAGATGCAAGCCTTCATACAGTCGTTGCAGATGCGGTGCCCGGTCGCGGCACAAATCGGGTTGTCGACGGCGACGATGGCAAGCGCGCCGAGGCTGTAGCCGCGCGCCTTCACTAGGTTCATCTCGGAGATTTTTTCTTCGAGCGGGCAGCCGGCGAGGGTTACGCCGAACACGCTCTTCTTGAACGCGCCGGCTTTTTCGCGTAGCCCGTTCGAGCAGCTGTCCTTGCCCTGGTTGTGGCACCAGATGCAGTAGTTCGCCTGGTCGAGCGCGCCCACGAGGTCGGTGCCGCGGTCGGTCAGCGCAAATCCCTCGCGATGCCGCCATTCGTCCTCGGGCAACCGCAGCATCGTCACGCCGTCGCGCTCGACGGTCTCGACCGGGACGAGATGGTTCATGTCGAGCCGGTGCGGCACCTTGAACAGAACCCCGCGGCGATGCTTTTCCCGACCCGCCGGCGACAAGGTGGCCCACGCGGCATAGTGCTGCGCCAGGTCGAGTGCTGCCGCAGTGCCGGCCTCGTCGTCGAGCCAGCGCGCGACGTGCTCAGCAAAATGCCGCTCCCATTCCGCAATGCCGCCGGCCGGGCCGCCGATAAGCGCGTCGAGCTCCCGGGCGATCGCCGGCCCGTCGATCGCCGCCGCGTCCGCCTCCTTGACGCCTTTGACCGCACGGCGCTGCACAAACAGGCGCTTCACTGAATAGAACGGCGCCAGTTCGTGGTGGCGCGCCTGCAACGCCCGCACCTCGCCGGCAATCCCGAACAGCGCACCGAGAAAATCCTCGACGTGAGGGGCGAGCTCGACCAACAGGTCCGACTCGTCGGCATGCCCGACCGCCTCGGGGTCGCGCCGTGCGGTCATCAGC
>DATKHX010000275.1:0-4527 GCA_035510075.1 Allostellaceae bacterium | reverse complement strand
AGCGGGGGGTCCAGGGCAGCAGTCGTAGCGCCGGTTCCCTGGATTCCTGCTTTCGCGGGAATGACGCCAAGATGTTCGAAATCGTTTGCGACGTTTGGGACCCAGCACGAACGGTTTGATCGGTTGCGCGGCACGCCGCTCACAGCGGTTCGCGCAGATCCGCTCGCGCCAGGCGGGGCAGGATTTCGGCGCAGAAATACGGCAGCTCGTCGAGGTAGTTGACAAAAGACAATCCGATGCCGCGCGCGCCAGCGGCGCTCAGGTGCATCAGCTCGGCGGCGACCGCATCCGGGTCGCCGACGATCGGGACCCCGCCCATGCCGTTCGCCTGAAAGGCGCGGCGCTCCTCGAAATCCTCCGGGTAGGCTTGCCGCGTGACCCCGCGCATCGCGAGAATATGGTCGACCGCCGCCCAGTCGGCGTGGTCGATCACGCAGTGACGGTAATAGTCCTCGGCTTCGCGCTTCGACGGGCGGCAGGTGACGACCGCGACGGTGTACACGTCGATCGCGCGACCCTGCGCTTGGGCCTGCGCCTGCACATTTGCGATGTGTGCGGCGAAGGCGTCGAGCCTGCCGAGCGACGCATTCGAGAACAGCGCGTCGCAGTTGCGGATCGCAAAGGCTTGTCCGGTCGGCGATGCCGCGGCGTTCATGATGATCGGCCGGCTGCCGCCGAACGGTTTCGGCTTGGCGCGGACCTGCTTGAGGCGAATAAAGCGGCCGTCGACGTCGAAATCGCTCTCCTCGCCCCAGGCGCGCTTGATCGTGTCGAGCCATTCCTGGGCGTAGTCGTAGCGCTCCTCGTGCTCGCGCATCGTGGCGCCGAACATCTCGAACTCGTCCTCGTTCCACCCGCAGACGACGTTGAGGCCAAAGCGGCCCTCGCCGATATGGTCGGCGGTCACGAACTCCTTGGCGGCGATCACCGGATGGATCAGCGGCGCGTGGACGGTGCCGAACACGGTCAGCCGGCGCGTCGCGGCGAGCAGGCCGGCGGCCCAGGTCACCGTCTCCCAGGTTTCGCCCTGGTAGTCGGTGTCGCCGCCGTAGCCTTTCCAGCGTCCGATCGGCAGCATGAACTCGAAGCCGGCCTCGTCCGCCAACCGCGCCAGCCGCACGCAGTCGGGCCAACTGCCGCTCCAGCGCTCCGGCACCTTGGTGACCGCACGCCCCGAGGAGCAGTTGGCGCCGAACAATCCGAGCTTGAGCCGGTTGCGGCTGTGAAGCGCCAGCCGCTCCCGCATGCTCACCCGCGTCTCGTTTAGCGGCCGCGGAAATCGGGGAGGCGCCGGTCCGCCATCGCTTTGATGCCCTCCTGAAAATCCTCGGTGCGGCGCAGCCAGTCCTGCTCGACGAGCTCGCGCTCGGTCGCGGCTTCGATAGCATCGACAAGCCCGCGGCGCACCGTATCGCGAGTCGACACGACGGCGAGCGGCGCCGATTGCGCGATCTCGAGCGCCAATGCCTCGGCGGCGCTGCGCACCTCGGCCTGCGGGACCAGCAGGTCGGCGAGGCCGATGCGGACCGCTTCGTCGCCCGGTATGCGGCGGCCGGTATAAAACAGCAACGCCGCCTGCTGCGCGCCGACCAGCCGCGGCAAGGTCGCGGTCAGACCAAAGCCGGGGTGAAAGCCGAGGCGGTTGAAATTGGCGCTGAACCGCGCCTCCTGGCAGGTCACACGGAAATCGGCGACGAGCGCCAGGCCGAGCCCGCCGCCGATTGCGGCGCCCTGGACCGCGGCGACAACCGGCTTTTTGGTGCGAAACAGCCGGATCGCCTCTTTGTAGAGATGGCGGCCCGCGGCGCTGCGGCTGCCTTCGGCGACCGTGCCGGTATCCATCCGCGTCGAGAAATCGGCGCCGGCGCAAAACGAGCGCCCTTCGGCGGCAAAGACGATGGCGCGGCACTCGGGATTGGCGTCGAGCCACTCGAACGCCTCGCCGATCTCGGCGACGAGTGCCGAGTCGAAGAAATTGTGCGGCGGCCGGTGCATTTCGACGGTCGCGACATGCCCGTCGCGGCTGACGCCGATCTCGCGAAACGAGGGGGCCTCGGTCATCCGGCTTGCTCCTGTGTTGTCGTCGTTCCCGCGCAGCCGCACGGCTGTCGGGGGAATCTACTCGCAAGCGCAGCGCGTTTCTATCGCGCGTCGAGCTTGTGAGGTGTCCCGGCCCGATCGTCCGGTCCGAATTGGCAATTCCGTCTCAGCCGGACTATTTTCGATCGAGGCCGGCATCAGGAGGAGTGCAGCGATGAGCGACGCGGCGACAATGGTGGCGCTCGGCGAAGACTATCCCGAGCTGCGCGAATCGATCCGCAAGATCTGCGAGCGCTACCCCGGCGAATATTGGCGCAAGCTCGAGGCCGAGCAGGCCTATCCGACCGATTTCATCGAGGAGCTGACCAAGAGCGGCTTTCTCGCCTCGCTGATCCCCGAGGAATACGGCGGCTCGGGCCTGCCGTTGCGCGCCGCCGCCGTGATCCTCGAAGAGATCAACGCGTCGGGCTGCACCGCGAGCCAGGGCCACGCCCAGATGTACATCATGGGCACGCTCTTGCGGCATGGCAGCGAGGGGCAGAAGCAGCGCTATTTGCCCAAGATCGCGTCCGGCGAATTGCGCTTGCAGGCGTTTGGCGTGACCGAGCCGACGACCGGCTCCGACACGACCAAGCTCAGGACGCGGGCGGTGCGCCAGGGCAATCACTACGTCGTCAACGGGCAGAAGGTGTGGACCTCGCGGGCCCGGCATTCCGATCTGATGCTGCTGCTGGCGCGCACGACCCCGGTCGACGAGGTCGAGCGCCGCACCGACGGGCTCTCGGTGTTTCTGATCGACCTGCGCGAAAACCTTGGCCACGGCGTCGAGATCCGCCCGATCGAGGCGATGATCAATCACAACACGACCGAGGTGTTTTTCGACAATCTGAAGGTGCCGCCCGATGCGTTGATCGGCGAGGAGGGCAAGGGGTTTCGCTACATCCTCGACGGCATGAACGCCGAGCGCATCCTCGTCGCCCAGGAATGCATCGGCGACGGACGCTGGCTCCTGAAAAAGGGCATCGACTATGCCAAGGAGCGGGTCGTCTTCAACCGTCCGATCGGACAGAACCAGGGCGTGCAGTTCCCATTGGCGCGCGCCTATGCCGAAATCGAAGCCGCCGACATGATCTGCCGCCGCGCCGCCGCCCTGTTCGATGCGGGCGAGGAATGCGGCGCCGACGCCAACATGGCGAAATTGCTCGCGTCAGAGGCGACCTGGCACGCCGCCGAGGCGACCTTCGCAACCTATGGCGGCTTTGCTTTCGCCAAGGAATACGACATCGAGCGCAAATGGCGCGAGGCTCGCCTCTACCAGACCGCGCCGATCTCGACCAACTTGATCCTCGCGTACATCGGCCAGCACGTCCTCGGCATGCCGCGGTCGTATTGAGACGATTTCACGCCGGCGCCGCTTCCGATCGGCTTGGGTCGCCCCCTTCACCCGGCTTCGATTGAGGCTCGGCTAAAACTCGCCAACTCGACGCAGCCCTCTCCCCCCTCAGGGGGGAGAGGGACGGGTGAGGGGGTGGCGCCCAATTACGCAACCCGATCGAAACCTCTCTAATTGCCAGCGGGGCAGGAGTGCGGCGGGCACGTGAGGTCACACTGCCGGGTGGCCGAGACCTCCGGGCTCGAAGGTCGGGGATCAAGGCCCTTGCGTAGCGCCGGGCGAGTGCTGCGCAGGCCATCAGTTGGATTTGGTGGAAGATCATCAGGGGCAATAGGATCAGGCCGAGCGTCGGGCCGGCGAACAGCACATTGGCCATCGGGATGCCGTTGACCAGGCTCTTTTTCGAGCCGCAGAAGACGATCGCGATCTCGTCGGCCCGCGAAAACCCGAGCCGCCGCGCCGCGAGTGCCGTGAATGCCAGCATCAGCGCCAGTAGTGCGCCGTCGACGACCGTGAGAAGCATGAACGAACCCGGGGAGAGCTGGCGCCAGATCCCGCCCACCGTCGCGGCGCTGAACACCGTGTAGACCATCAGCAGCACCGAGCTGCGATCGACCAGGCCCAGCACCTTTCGGTGCCGCTGCACGAAAGCGCCAATCGGGCCCTGCAACGCTTGCCCGGCGAGAAACGGCAGCAACAGCTCGAATGCGATCGAGCGCATCGCGTCGAGCGAAAATCCGCCATGTGCGCGCAGTATCAGGCCGACCAACAATGGCGTCGCGACGATGCCGACCAGGCTCGAGGCCGACGCGCTGCACAGTGCCGCGGCGACGTTGCCGCCGGCGATCGAGGTGAACGCCACCGAGGCCTGCACCGTCGCGGGCAATGTGCACAGGAACATGACACCGAGCAGCATCGGCGGGCTCAGCAAGCCGGACGCAAGCGGCTTCAGCGCAAAGCCGGCGAGCGGAAATACGAGAAAGGTGGCGGCGAAGACCAAGAAATGCAGCCGCCAATGCAAGGCGCCGGCGACGATCGCCCCGCGCGACAGCCGCGCCCCCTGCAAAAAGAATAAGAGGGCGATCGCGACCGAG
>DATKHX010000274.1:0-17106 GCA_035510075.1 Allostellaceae bacterium | reverse complement strand
CGTCGTCGGGGTTCGGCCGTCGCCGCATATGATCGGCGGCCGGCTTTCTCCAGATGACGAACGAGCCGTGTTCGAGTGGATCTCGCTGAATGCCGCCGGATTAATGGCGTATTGGGAAGGGCAGATCGACACAATCCAGCTTGGTCAGATGTTGCAGCCCCTCCCGGCCAGATCGCCCTAACCTCCTAGACTAACGGCGGCAAGAACGGCCGGGCGCGAGGCCCGGCCGATTTGGTCTGCGGCACAAGGAACGCCGGACGTTCGATCAGTCGCGGCGGGTGCCGAGCAGTTGCATCAGCATCATGAACAGGTTGATGAAGTCGAGGTAGAGACGCAGCGCGCCCATGATCGCCTTTTTGCTGGCGATCTCGGCGCCGTCGCCCTCGTAATACATCTCCTTGATCTGCTGCGTGTCCCACGCGGTCAGGCCGGTGAAGACGATGACGCCGATCACCGAGATCGCAAATTGCAGGGCGCTCGACGCGACAAACATGTTGACGAGAGAGGCGATGACGATGCCGATCAGCCCCATGAACAGGAAGGAGCCGAACTGCGACAAGTCGCGCCGGGTCGTGTAGCCGTAGAGGCTCATCGCCGCGAAGGTGCCGGCGGTGATGAAGAACACGCGCGCGATGCTGGCGCCGGTGAACACGAGGAACAGCACCGCCAGCGACAGACCCATCAGCGCCGAATAGCCCCAAAAGACAAGCTGCAACGTGCTCGCCTGCATCTTGTTGACGCCAAAGCTCATCAGCATCACGAGCCCGAGCGGCGCCAGGATGACGAGCCAGATCAGCGGTGTGTGTGCGATCGACTGGTAGAAGCCGGTGGCAGCCGCGACATAGGCCACGATGCCGGTCAGTGCGAGCCCCGACGCCATATAGTTGTAGACGCGGAGCATATACTCCCGCAGGCCGACATCGATGCCGACTGCGGTGTCCGCCGGCCGCACCGTCCAGCGGGGCTGCGAACCCAGTGCCATAAAACCCCCTCCAACGAGAGAAGCACCGCGAGGGATATTCCTCGCGCCCGGCATATTGGCACAAAACGGGACCTTTTCAATGACGCATCGCGGGCCGGCCTGCACGCGCCGGCTCAACTCCCGATTACTCGTTGCGCAAAAATGGAGCGGCTTTGGCGCCGAGCGCACGCCACGTGCCGGCAAAGCCCATGGTCAGGGTCAGGAGCACCGCCAGCGCTATCGTCCACAGCAAAGGCGCGGGCAGAAATAACCAATCGGCGCCCATCAGCCGCGTCACCAGAAAATAGGCGGCGACCGTGCCTACACCGGCGGCGACGAGACCGGCGAGCGCACCCAATAGACCATGCTCGACCAGAAAGCCCGACAGGATCGCGCCCCGCGTCGCCCCCAGCACCTTCAGCACGACCGCGTCGTAGACCCGCCGGCGATGCCCGGCGGCGATCGCCCCGCCCAGCACCAGCGCGCCGGCGGCCAAGGTGACGAGCGCCGTCAGCCGGACCGCCTCGCCGATCAGGCCGATGACCCGGCTGACCGCGGCGAGCGCTTCGCGGACATGGATCGCCGAGACGTTCGGGAATTGCCCGGTGACCCGTTGCACCAGGGCTTCCTCTTCGGGTTGCGGCAGATAGACCGCGGCGAGGTCGGTCTGCGGCGCAGCTTCGAGCGTGCCCGGGGCGAACACGAGCGCGAAATTGATCCCGAGCCGCGCCCAAGCGATCGACCTCAGACTGGCGATGCGGGCGGTGATCTCGCGCCCGAGCAGGTTGACCGTCAAGCTGTCGCCGATGTTGAGCCCCATGCCGCGGGCGAGGGCGGCGTCGAACGAGATCAGCGGCGGGCCGTGGTAGTCGGCCGGCCACCATGTCCCGGCGGCGAGCCGCGAGCCCTTCGGCAAGGTGGCGGAATAGGTCAGCCCGCGGTCGCTGCGCAACGCCCAGCGCGCCTCGGGGGCCACCGCCGCGCGCTCGACTGGGATGCCGTTCAGCCGCGTGATGCGGCCGCGCATCATCGGCACCTCCTCCGAGCGGGCACCGGGGATGTCGCGCACGATCGCCTCAAAGCCGGCGAGCTGGGCCGGCTGGATGTCGATAAAGAAGAAGGCCGGCGCCTCGGCCGGCAACCGCTCGTCGATTTCGCGCCCGAGATTGCCTTCGACCAGCGCCACCGCCGCCAACACCGTCAGGCCGATCCCGAGCGACAGCACGATCTGCGCGGTCGGGGCGCCCGGCCGGTGGAGGTTGGCGAGCGCCAGCCGCAGCACCGGCCAGCGCGGCCGGGGGAGGCGGCTCGCGGCAAGGACGACCGCCGCACCCGCCCCACGGAACAGCGCGAACGCCCCGAGCGCCCCGCCGACGAACCACAGCGCGACCTGCCGGTCCTGGGTGCCCGCGATGACGACTGTCGCCAGGCACAGCGCCAGCAGCGCGGTCGACGCGAGTGTAGCGCGCGGGACGCGGCGGCTGGCGCGGTCGACGATGTCGCGGAACAAGGCGCCTGCCGGAATCCGGCCGATCGCGGCAAGCGGCCACAGCGCAAAAACCAGCGTCGTCAGGAGGCCATAGAGCGCCGCCAGAGCCAGCGGCTTCGGATAAACCCCGAGCCGGGCCGAGATCGGCAGCAGATGCGCGAGGAGCGGCGCCGCCGCGACCGGCAACAGCGCGCCAAGTGCCGCGGCAGCGAGGATCGCCATCAGCGCCAGCGCCATGATCTCGCACAAATAGACCGTGAAGACGAGGCGAGTCGGGGCACCCAGGCATTTGAGGGTGGCGATCGTCGTGGTCTTGGCGGCGATGTGGCCGCGCACCGCATTGCCGATCCCGACGCCGCCGACCAGCAGCGCCGAGAGCCCGATGAGCGACAAAAACAGCGCCACCCGGTCGATCAGCCGCTGCAGATCGGGCGAAGCCTGGCCAAAGCTGCGGGTCTCCCAGCCCGCGTCGGGAAAGGCGGCGCGCACCTTGTCTACCCATAGGGCAGGCGCCACACCCGCGGGCAGCCGCAGCCGATAGCGGTAGGTAACGAGCGCGCCGGGCTGGATCAGCCGAGTCTCCGCCAGAGCCGCCGACGAGATCATGACCCGCGGGCCGAGGATCAGCCCGCTTGCGGCGGCGTCGGGCTCGCGCCCGATCGTGGCGCGGATTTGGAACGCGGCCTCGCCGATCTTGATCATGTCGCCGATTTTTTCACCGAGCCGGCCGAGTATCGCCGGATCGACGACGGCGCCGAGGATCCCGTCGCGGAGAGCCAGCGCGGAGCCGAGAGTTTGCGCCGGCGACAGCGCCATTTTGCCGTAGAGCGGATAGGCATCGTCGACCGCCTTCAGCTCGATCAGGCTCTGCCGGTGGCCGTCGTTGGCGCGCGCCATCGCACGCATCGACGCGACCTCGGAGAGGGTGCCGCTCTGCGCCAAAAACGCATCTTCGGCGGCATTGGCCGGGCGATAGGCGAGCTGGGCCTCGACATCGCCGCCAAGCAGCTCGCGCGCGTCGCCGGCGATGCCCGCGCTCAGCGAAGCGGCGAGCGAGCCGATGCCGGCAATGGCACCGACCCCGAGCACCAGGCAGGCGATAAAGACGCGCAGCCCGGCGACGCCGCCGCGCAGCTCGCGGCGCGCGAGACGGATCGCGTAGGCGAGCAAGGCGGGTCTCACCGCACCCGGCGAGCGGCGCCGAATTGCGGCGGCGCCGCAGCCCAATCCTCGGCGATGGACCCGTCCGCCAGCCGGATGCGGCGGGCGCACCGCTCGGCCAGGCTCTCGTCGTGGGTGATCAGCAGCAGGGTGGTGCCTCGCTGGGCGCGCTGCTCGAAGAGGCAGTCGATGATCAACCCGCCAGTCGCGGCATCGAGGTTGCCGGTCGGCTCGTCGGCGAGCAGCAGCTTTGGCCCTGCTATAAAGGCGCGGGCGATCGCGACGCGCTGCTGCTCGCCGCCCGACAGCTGCGCCGGGTAATGGCCAAGACGATGACCGAGGCCGACCGCCATAAGGCCGCGCTCGGCGGCGGCGAAGGCGTCGCGATGGCCGCCCAGCTCCAGCGGCAACGCCACGTTTTCGAGCGCGGTCATCGTCGGGATCAGATGGAAAGCCTGGAATACGATCCCGACGTGGCTGCGCCGCAACCGCGCCAACGCGTCCTCGCCGAGCACACCGAGATCGTGCCCGTCGATCAGCACATGGCCGGCTGTCGGCCGCTCCAACCCGCCGAGCACCATCAGCAACGTCGATTTCCCTGAGCCCGACGGGCCGACCAAGGCGACAGTCTCGCCCGCCGCGATCTCGAGCGAGATTCCGCGCAGGATGTTGACGGGCCCCGCCGGGCTGCTCAGAGTCAGGTGAACTTCGTCGACCACTACGAGCGGGCCGCCGGAATGGAGCGAGCTGGTCATGTTCGGTTCGAGCCGAGAAAAGCGGCGGCGCCGGTCCCCGGGCGGCGAGGCCCACGACGATATGATGCCCGTCGAAGCGTTTTCAACGCAGTCTCTCGATTGGCCGCGGCACCGCTGGCGCTGATGCTCGCCGCTGCCGCGCCGGCGACGGCGCGGGTGCCGGTCATTCTTGATTTCGGCGACAGCCTGACCGCGGGTTATGGGCTGATGCCGGAACAGGCGTTTCCGGCGCGTCTCGAAGCATGGCTGCGCCAACACGGGGTTGCCGCGCGCGTCATCAATGCCGGGGTGTCCGGCGACACCACCACCGACGGCCTTGCCCGGCTGGACTGGGCGCTCGCCGACAAGCCCGACCTGGTGATCCTGGCGCTGGGCGCCAACGACGCGCTGCGCGGCATCGACCCGGCGAAGGTTCGCGACAACCTCGACAAGATGGTCCAAAAGATCAAGGCTGACGGTGCCAAGGTCCTTGTCCTCGGCATGCGCGCGCCGCCCAATTGGGGAGAGCCCTATGATCGCGCCTTCGACGAAATCTTTCCCGCGCTGGCGCAGGCGCACCAGGCCACGCTCTACCCGTTCTTTCTGGAAGGTGTTGCGATGAAGCCCAACCTCAATCAGCCGGATGGTCTGCACCCCAACGAGCGCGGGGTCGCGGTTCTCGTCGACCGGATCGGGCCGGTCGTCGCCGGCCTGATTGCCCAGCGCCGCGGCGGTGCGTCGTGAGTGCCCGTTTCGCCTCGGCGGCGGCGGCCGGCGATCCCGCCGGTCTGGCTTCGCGCTGCATCGCCGGCCTCCCAGCGGTCGAGCAGGCGAATTTCGGGATTGTCTATGTGACCGAGCCAGCGGCCTCGGTCTTGCCCGGCATCTTGCGCGATCTTTCGGCGCATACCGGGGTGGAATCGTGGGTCGGCGGGGTTGGGCTCGGCGTCTGCTCGGCGCAAAGCGAGGTGTTCGACGAGCCGGGGGCCGTGGCGATGATTGCCGCCCTTCCGGAGGATGGCTTTCGCGTCTTTGGGGCGACAAAGGACCCCGGCTCCGAGCTGCCGCGGCGGCATGACGCCTGGATCAAGAAATCCGGGCCGGCATTGGCGCTGGTCCACGCCGACCCGCGCTGTCCCGATCTGACCAAGGCGGCGGTCGATGTCGCCTCGGCGAGCGGCGCCTTTCTGGTTGGCGGCCTGGTGTCGCATCGCTGCGAGAGCCCGCTGGTCGCAGGCGGCCCGGGTGCTGACCGCCTTGGCGCCGAGGGCGTCGCCGGCGTCATGCTGGCGCCCGAAATCGGGGTCGCCACCTCCTTGACCCAGGGCTGCACGCCGATCGGGCCGACGCATCGCATCGACGAGGCGCGCGACAACATCGTCATGATCATCGACGGCCGCCCCGCGCTCAGCGTGTTTCTCGAGGATATCGGGCCGGATCTGGCGCAGGACCTCCGGCGCCTCGGCGGGGTCATCTTCGTCGGCCTGCCGGTCGCCGGCTCGGACACCGGCGACTACCTCGTGCGCAATATCATGGCGATCGATCCGGCCCGCGGCTGGGTCGTCGTCGGCGCCGAGATCACCGCCGGCGATCAGATCCTGTTTTGCCGGCGCGATCCGGAGAGCGCCCGCCGCGACATGGTGCGGATGGTTCGCCAGCTCGCCGGGCGGCTTGATGCGCCGCCCAAGGCTGGGATCTACGTCAGCTGCGTCGCGCGCGGCGCCAATTTGTTCGGCGAGCCCGGGGTCGAAGCCCGGCTGATCCGCGAGACCCTCGGCGATTTTCCGCTGGTCGGGTTCTTCGCCAATGGTGAGATCTCGCGCGACCGGCTCTACGGCCATACCGGCGTCTTAACCCTTTTCACGTGACCGCATGCTGCGGCTGTTTGTCGGCATCGGCTTCCCGCCAGAGCTGAAGCTCCGTCTGTCGCTGTTGTGCTCGGGGATACCGAAAGCGCGCTGGGTCGATCCCGGTAATCTGCATCTGACCTTGCGCTTCATCGGCGAGATCTCCGAGGATGCCGCGGCCGATGTCGACGAGGCGTTGGCGCGGCTGCGGGCGCGGCGCTTTCTCCTGCAGCTGGCCGGAACCGGCGTATTTGGCGGAGACCGTCCGCGCAATTTGTGGGCCGGGGTTGAGCGCACCCCAGAACTGGCCGCCCTGCATGACAAGATCGAGCAGGCGCTGACCCGCGCGGGCCTCCCGCCCGAGCCGCGCAAATTTTCACCGCACGTCACCTTGGCGCGGCTGCACAACCCGCCGCTCGACACGGTCGCGGAATTCCTCGCGACGCATGCCGGGTTTCGCGCCGAGCCGCTGCCGGTCGAAACCTTCAGCCTGATCGCGAGCTATCCGACAAAGGCCGGCTCGGTTTACGAAGACCAGGCCGATTATCGGTTGCACAACTGAGCGGGCGGAGGAATGGCACAATGGCGCACTGGCTGCTGAAATCGGAGCCGTCGGCATATTCGTGGGACCGCCTCGTCGCCGACGGCCACACCAACTGGGACGGCGTGCGCAATGCGCAGGCGCTGAACAATCTGCGGGCGATGCAGCCAGGCGAGCGCGTGTTCTTCTATCATTCGAATGAGGGCAAGGACATCGTCGGGGTCGCCGAGATCATCCGGAGCTTTTATCCCGACCCCAAAGACAAGAGCGGCAAACTCGGGATGGTCGACGTCAAGGCGGTGCGGCCGGTGGCAAAACCAGTGACCCTCGCCGAGATGAAGACCAAGCCGGAGTTGGCCGCCATGGCGCTGTTGCGCCAGTCGCGGCTTTCGGTGTGTCCGGTTAGCGACCGTGAATGGGCCGTGGTTTGCGAAATGGCCGGCATTCCGGCCTGAGCCTTGATGCGACCGCGTCGCCGCCGCCCCGCCGGGGCGCTTCGGCTAACGGCCCTCGCCGAACGATTTGAGGTCGCGCAAATTCAGCTCGACGTTACCGTCTTCGGTCAATTGGCGCGCGCGCAGCTTGGCTTCGACGGCGCGCTCGAACTCGCTGCGATGGAGATGGTAGGCTTCCAGACAGCTCTGCGGCGTCACCGCGCCTGAGAGCAATCGTTGAAACACCTGCCGCGGCACGCGGACGAGGCCGCGATATCCGCCGATCCCGACCCCGAACTCGACCGCTCGTGCCGTCTCGTCCCAACGGGCGTCATCCGGAAACGAAAACAAGTTCATCGCATCCGGCCAGCGTTGTTGAACCGGCTCAGGCGGAGCACGCCCGACCGCGCGTTGAATTTACCCGATAAGCGTCTGTCTAGCGGTAGCGGAGGTGGTGCTCGGAGCTAGGCGGTTGCTGCTGCCGGGTGCTGGGGATCCGCGTGTAGCGATAGCTTTGCAGGCGCGTGCTTCGCAGGCCGGGGATGCCGTTCTGGTCCAGCGCTCGTTCCCAGGCGACCAGCTCCTCGTCGGACAACATATAGCGCGCACACGCTTCCTCGCGGCTGATCAGCCCGGCGCGAGCGGCGGCGACGACGGCAGCTTTTCGGGCGGGCGACCATCGTTTCGTGTCGGCCGGCGGTAGGACGATATCAGGCGGCGACGCTGAAGATTGCGGGGCCATGTGCATGCGTCTCACTAGCAAGTTTACGGCGTATCCAGGGCACCGCCGCAACCGACATGTGTCATGGATTTGACAAAAATAGGACTCCATTGAGGACGATTTTATTCCCTCGGCCTCGCAGGCGAAATCGTCCGGGAATTCTCCCGAAAATCACCCAACTCTTGAGCTTCTGCGCTCGAGCCCCAGGGCATGCGGCAGGAAGCCGCAGGCCGTGCCGTTTTGGAGTAGCGTTGTCGATCTGAAGCGGTTATCACCTCGGCGCCGCGGGCTCGCCAAGTTGTGCCCAAAGGTACCGATGAAACCCGTCGAGCGACCGGCATCGGACCGAGGCGCCGCGCACCAGGATAGAGCTCGGTATCGTATGGAATTTCAGCGCTTGCTCGTCGGCCTAGTGGATTTTTGCCGGCGGCATGCGGTGCTGGTCTTCGCGGTCGCCGTCGCGCTTATGGTTTTTGCCGGCTTTTTCGCGGCTGATCACCTCGGTGTCAGCACCGACACCGACGAAATGTTCGCCCAAAGCCTGCCCTGGCGTCAGCGGGCTTTGGCGTTCAGGGCTGAATTCCCCCAATTCACCGATGTGCTGGCGATCGTCATCGACGCCAAGGAGCCGGAAGAAGCTGAGGCGACCGCGGCGCGGCTGGCCGCGGCATTAGCGGCAGACCGCGCTCATTTCAGCGCCGTCAGCCGACCCGACTCATCCCCCTTTCTACAAAAGGAGGGTTTGCTTTTCCTTGATGAGAAGCAGCTCGACGGATTGCTCGAGCGCACGGTCGACGCCCAGCCGTTCCTCGGGCAGCTCGCGAAGGACCCGAGCGCACGGGGCCTGTTCGCGGCACTCGCTCTGCTCGGCAAGGGATTGCAGCAAGGGCAGGTCGATTTGACCCCCTATCGCACGGCGCTCGCCGGGTTCGATCAGGCGATGGCCACAGCACTCGCCGGCCATCCGCAGCCCTTGTCTTGGACCCGGCTGATCGGCGGCGGCCTGGCCGATCTGGGCGGTCCCTATAAGTTCGTTCTCGTGCAGCCCAGGCTGAATTCGGCCGCGCTCGAGCCTGGCGGCGCCGCGACAGCGGCGATCCGTGCGGCCGCCGGCAAGCTCGAATTCGTCAGATCCGGAGAGGCCCGGGTTCGCATTACCGGAAACGTGGCGCTCGCCGACGAGGAATTCTCCTCGGTCGCTGAGGGTGCCGCGGCCGGGTTGACCGGCAGCATCGTCCTGATCTCTCTGTGGTTGTTCCTGGCGGTGCGGTCGTGGCGCCTGATCGTCCCGATCCTGCTCACCTTGGTGCTCGGTTTGATGCTGACCCTGCTGTTCGCCGCTGCGGCAGTGGGGACCTTGAACCTGGTGTCGGTCGGCTTTGGCATCTTGTTTGTCGGGATTGCGGTGGATTTCGCGATCCAGTTTTGTGTCCGCTATCGCGACATCAGGCGGGAATATCCCGACGCGGCAGCGGCGATGGCGGAAACCGGGCGCCGGGTCGGCGGCCAGATCCTGGTCGCGGCAGCGGCGACCTCGGCGGGATTTCTTGCCTTTGTGCCGACCGACTTCCGCGGCGTCGCCGAGCTCGGGCTGATCGCCGGCGTCGGCATGTTGATCGCGTTCGTCTGCACGCTGACGTTTCTGCCGGCGGCAATCAGCATTTTCCGGCCGCGCGGCGAGCACGCCGAGGTCGGGTTCCGCTGGGCCGCACCACTAGACGATGTCGTCCGCCGCCGCTGGCGGCCGATGCTGGCGGTGTTCGCCACGCTGGCCGCCGTCGGCATTATCCTGGTACCGCGATTGAGCTTCGATTCTGATCCGCTGCACACCAAGAACCCGAACACAGAGGCGATGCGGACCCTCTACGATCTGATGGATTCGCCGTACACTAATCCGTTCACGATCGACATCCTGGCGCCGAACGCGGCGCGCGCTGCAACGCTTGCCGAGCGCCTGCGGGATTTGTCGTTGGTCTCCGACGTATTGTCGATCGACAGCTTCGTGCCGAAGGACCAAAAGACCAAGCTGGCGCAGATCGAAGATACCGCCACTCTTCTGGGGCCGACGCTAACCCCTTATAGGTCAACCGCGCCGCCGACCGCGGAAGAAATCCGTGCCGCCGCCAAAAAAGCGCTCGATGCGCTGGTGCCGGCGCTCGATAGGCCGCCGACCGATCCCCAGCTCGCTGCGATCGCAAACGATCTGCGCCAGCTCTCCGCGGCACCAGACAAAGCCGTGCTTGCGGTCAACGAGGCGTTGACGCGGTTTTTGCCGGCGCAGCTCGATCAGTTGCGCGCCGCTCTCAGCGCGGAACCGGTAGGCTTGCAGAGCATCCCGTCCGCGCTGGCCCGGGACTGGCTCTTGCCCGATGGCCGGGCACGCATCCAGGTCATGCCAAAGCCGGCGGCGCGCAACAGTCGCGGGCTCGCCCAATTTGTCGACCAAGTGACCGCGGTGGCGCCCGATGCCGGCGGATCGGCGGTCACGATCGAAGCAACCAGCGCCACGATCGTCGGCTCGTTCCGGTCTGCGGCAACCGCCGCGGTGCTGGCGATCGCCGTCATCTTGTTTGTCGCGCTAAGGCGGCCTCTGGATGTCGGGCTGGTGCTCGCGCCGCTGCTGCTGTCGGCGCTGATGACGGTTATCGTCATGGTCGCCACGCAGCTGCAGCTCAATTATGCGAACATCATTGCCTTGCCGCTGCTGTTGGGGGTCGGCGTCTCGTTCAACATTTATTTCGTGATGAACTGGCGGGCCGGGCGCACCGCGGTGCTGGGCTCGGCGACCGCGCGCGCGATCTTGTTTTCGGCATTGACCACCGGGACCGCCTTCGGGTCGCTCGCCATGTCCGCCCATCCGGGGACGGCGAGCATGGGGACATTGCTGCTGATCAGCCTCGGATGCACCCTTGTCGCGAGCCTGGCGTTCATCCCGGCACTGCTCGCCTCGATGCCGCGCCCGGTGGCCGCGGACCGGGCAAAGTCCGCGTTGCCGCCGTCGCGCCTCGGCAGCCGAGGGGTCGACTTGGAGGGCCGGGATTAACCGCTCAATCTTGCTCGCGGCGTCGGTCGGTGCGCCGGGCCGGCGCTGGGCGCGGTCGGGCGCGACGGCGTTCGGCCCTGCTCCGGGCTGATCCCGAAGCGCGTCATGTAGCGGGCATAGCGTTGGTGCTCGCGGCCGGGGTCGAGCCCGTAATCCTCCAGCCGCGCACGCCGGCGGCCATACCCGCCATTGGGATTGGCCGCCACCCGTCGCTCGATGCGCGCCGCCGCAGCGGGATCGAGACCGCGGCCGAAATGGCGGTAGAGTGCGGATACCGTACCGGCCGGATCCGCCACCAGCTCAGGGTAGTAGACGTGAAAGATCGGTTGCGCGAAGCGCGCTTCGTTGGCTGCCGCGACCATCAATTCGGCCGCAGCCAACCAGCGGTCGCTGTCCTCGCGGCCGACGTCGAGCCGGTCGACACGGCGGTTGAAAGGCCGGCGCAGCACCTCGGTCAGCCGGGCGACCGAGGCCAGCACCGCGACCGGGTCGCGATGGACGAAGACCAGGTTGGCATCGGGGTAGACGGCGCGCAAGGCGCATAGCGCAAAGATGTGGTCGGGGCATTTCAGCACCCAGCGGCCGGGGGCGCGGCGTTGATGCTGCAGGTGCTGCAAAAACCGCTTGTGAAAGTGGTAGGCGTCGAGATGCCCGGTGCCGTCGAGCCAGCGCCGATAACCCGGAATGCGATAGGTCGTGTCAAAGCGTAGGCTGGCGAAGATGTGCGCCGTAATCTCGGAGCATTCCTGGGGCGACGACGCCTCGATCGGATGCAGCCGGCGAAATTGCGGCGCCAGCATCTGAAACATCTGCAATTGCCGGGCGACCCGCTGCTGCCGGCGGTCGGCGCCGCCGCGCTTCCCCCGTGCCGGATAGGGGTAGATCAGCTGCCACACGCGCGGCACGATGTTGGCGCTGTCCTCGATCAGCAGGCCGTGCAGAAAGGTCGTGCCCGAGCGCGGCAGGCCGGCGATCACCAGCGGCGCCGCGACCGGTTCGTCGAGGATCTCGGGCGAGCGCTTCTCCTCGTCGCGCAGCCGCAGCAAATTCTCCAGAAACCGCACCGTGTCCCAGCGGATCGCAGCGCCCCCGAACAGGCTCAGCTCGGCCTCCTCGCGGCAAGCCCGCAGCAACATGCGCATCGGCCGCTCGAACGGGATGTCGCCAAAATCGCTCAATCCGGTGCGGCGCCGAGCCTCGTCGATCAAGTGCAGCGCGCTCGGCGGCTGGCGCCAGCGGGCGAGCACGTCGGGGATCATATGGGCGACTGCACAGACAGCCGATGCTCGGGCAGTCCGGGGGCGGACCTAGAGCTGTCGCCGACCGAGCCGATCGGATGCGAGCCCCTGGGTCCTAATGCGCGCAAGCGGTAACGGACGACGTTAGGCGCCCGCCGCAAGCTCGCCTCGTCGATCATGTGTCGCGGCAGTGCCGAGGCGTGACGGACCAAGCATCAATCTCCATCGACTCGAAGGCAAGACACGGGAAAAGTCAGATGGCTTCGCCCTGTGGTACGCCACTTCTCTGCGCTCGCTTCCCCGAACGCCGACCCGGCTTATACGACGCGGGGAAACCAAAATCGACAAAAGGCTAACAAAAGCCTGCGGTTGACGGTCTGATCGTGGTGAGCCCGCCTATCGGTCAGCACCGATTGTGCCGACCGAGCGGATCGGGGTCGAGCTGCCGTCCGTCGAGCACACCGAGCCAATCGAGCCCGGCGCGCAGACGCACGACCTCCCCGATGACGACGATCGCAGGCGTCTCGGCGGCGGCGGAGACCATGGCGATTTCGCCCAAGCTCGAGACCAGCACCTGCTGCGCGGGCGTGCTCGCCTTGCTGACGATCGCGGCGGCCTCGTCCGGCCGGCGGCCGCCGGCAAGCAGCCGCGCGGCGATCAGCGGCAGATGCTTCAGCGCCATGTACAGCACGAGCACCGGCGCACCGCGCGCGATCGCGTCCCAATCGAGCCCGTCGGGAACCGCACCGGTGCTGTTGTGGCCGGTGACGAAAGTGACGGCCGAGTTAATGTCGCGATGGGTGACCGGGATCCCGGCATAGGCAAGGCCGCCGATGCCCGCGGTGATGCCAGGCACGATGCGGAACGGGATCCCGGCGGCGACGAGCGCCAGCGCCTCCTCGGCGCCGCGCCCGAAGACAAACGGATCGCCGCCTTTGAGCCGAAGCACGCGTTTTCGCGCTTGCGCCAGGCGGATGATGCGCGCCGAGATATCTGGCTGGCTCGGCGAGGGACGGCCGCCGCGTTTGCCGGCATAGTCGAGCGCTGCCTCCGGCTGCGCCAACCGCAGGATGCGCGAATCGACGAGCGCGTCGTAGACGATGCTGTCGGCCTGGGCTAGGGCGTGCAACGCCAGCGCGGACAGCAATCCAGGCTCGCCCGGTCCGGCCCCGACCAGCCAGACATGGCCGGGTTCGAAATCGGGCAACCCGAGACGCGCACTATCGATCAAAATCCGTCCCCAGCTGGCGGAGCGGCGAGGCGAGAGGCCACAACGTAGTTATTCGCGCGGGTTTTGCTAAGATTGCAGCATGTCGAGAGAGGGTCATGCGGGATTGCGCCGCGGCTGGACCACCGGCGCATGCGCGGCGGCGGCGGCCCGCGCCGCGTTCGCGGGACTGCTCTGCGGGCGGTTCCCCGACCCGGTCTCGCTTCGCCTGCCGCGCGGCCGCAACGCGCGGTTTGCGCTGGCGCTCGCCGAACGGCGCGAGGGCCGCGCCCGCGCGGGCGTCGTCAAGGACGCCGGCGACGACCCCGATGTGACGCATGGCGCGCTCGTCATCGCCGAGGTCGCGCTGGCGCCGCGAGGCTCGGGAATCGGTTTTGCGGCGGGTGAAGGGGTGGGCACCGTCACCCGCGCCGGGCTCGCGCTTGCCGTCGGCGAGCCGGCGATCAACCCGGCGCCGCGGGCAATGATCCGCGACGCCTTGATGGACGAGGCCGCCATAAACGGTGCGCCGGCGCCCGACGTGGCGGTCACGATCTCGATCCCCGGCGGCGAGCGGCTCGCCGAGAAGACGATGAACGCGCGCCTCGGGATCGTCGGCGGTCTCTCGATTCTGGGAACGACGGGGGTTGTTATTCCGTATTCATGTTCATCATGGATTCATTCGATCCGGCGCGGAATCGACGTGGCGCGCGCGGCCGGGCTCGCGCACCTCGCGGCGGCAACGGGTGCGACATCCGAACGAGCCGTCCAACGCCTCTATGACCTTCCCGACCATGCGCTGATCGACATGGGCGATTTTGTCGGCGGGACGCTCAAATACCTGCGCTCCCATCCGGTCGACCGGCTGACGCTCGCCGGCGGCTTTGCCAAGCTGGCGAAGCTCGCCGCCGGGCACCTCGACCTGCATTCGGCGCGAAGCCGGGTCGACGCCCCGACATTGGCCGCGATGCTCGAAGCGCTCGGCGCCGACCCAGCCGCGGTGCAGGCCGCGGGCCAAGCCGGGACTGCCGGCGAGATCCTGGCGCTCGCCGGCGGCCGGCGACCGGCGCTCGCCCGCGATGTCGCCCGGCGGGCGCGCGAAGTCGCCCTCGCCACTCTCGGCGGCGGAACCGCGATAGAGGTCGCGATCATCGAGCGCGGCGGAGACCACCTGGCGCTGGTCGGCGAGTGATGGCGAAGAAGCTGCTGATCCTGGGCGGAACGACGGAGGCGGCGGCGCTCGCGCGGGCGGCGACCGCCCGGTTCGGCGACGATCTCGCGGTGACTACCTCGCTCGCCGGCCGCACCGAGCGGCCGGGGCCGATCCCCGGCCAGGTCCGGATCGGCGGGTTTGGCGGGCCGGCGGGGCTCGCCGCTTATCTCGAACAGCATCGCTTCGACTGGCTGATCGACGCGACCCACCCCTTCGCGGCGCGGATTTCTGCCGAAGCGCGGCAGGCCTGCGAGGCGGCGGCGGTGCCGCGATTGCTGCTGCTGCGGCCGCTGTGGCGGCGGCATCCGCTCGACCGCTGGATCGAGGTCGACGACATGAACGCCGCGGCCGGGATCGTCGCCCGCATCGGCCGGCGCGCCTTGCTGACGATCGGGGCAGGCGAAATCGCATGCTTTTCCGCGGTAGCCGGGGTGCGCTTTCTGGTGCGCCTGGTCGACCCGCCCCGCCGCCCGCTGCCGCTGCGTTTTTGCGAGGTGGTGGTCGGGCGGGGGCCCTTTGAGCTCGCCGACGAGCGTCACCTGATCGCACGGCACGCGATTAATGTGCTCGTGTGCAAGGCGAGCGGTGGTGCCGCGACCGAGGCCAAGCTCGTCGCCGCGCGCGAGTTCAGCCTCCCCGTCGTCATGTTGCGGCGCCCGCCGCCGGAACCGGGCGATCTGGTCCAAACCGTCGAGGAGGCGCTCGACTGGGTGGCCGAAGCGCGAGCCTCACCCGAGGCCAAGAGAGTTTCATGAGCATGCGTCGGACGACGATGGTCGGGCTCGTGGCGATCGCCCTTGTGATCGGCGGCCCCACCGCACGAGCCCAGCTCAACCTCAACCCGTTTGCTGCCTATTACGACAATGTCGCCCGCGCCGCCGCCCAAAACGATGCGGAGGCGGTCAGAAGGCTCGTCGGCGGTGGCGACGGCAATCCGAACCAGGTCGACGACGCATCGCGCACCGCGATGCACTATGCCGCAATAAACGGAAATCTGCAGATCATCGCGATCCTGATCAAGGCGGACGCCAAGCTCAACGTCCCGGACAAGCTCGGCAACACACCGTTGCATTCGGCTGCCGCCCAGAACCAGACGGAGGCGGCAAAGCTGCTGCTCGATGCCGGAGCCGAGGTCGACCCCCAAAACAAGGACGGAATGACGCCGCTGATGATGGCCGCCGACCGCGGCAACCTCGAGCTGGTTCGAGCGCTGCTCGAAAAAGGCGCCAGCGCGACAAAGAGCGATTACACCGGGCGCGACGCCTTGGGCTGGGCCAGCGAAAGCCATCGGCCGGCGGTGGTCGAGGCGATCACCCGCGCCCAAGCCAAAGGTTCATAGCCGCTGACGCGTTCCGCACGACGCCGGCTGGATGCCGGCCCCGAAACGGGTTACACCAAGCCGGAACGAGCGGTCGAGAATGGCGCGAAAAGCGCGCCCCTCGACCCAATGCGACAAGGACAGCGCATGCGCATCGAGATCATCTGCACCGGCGACGAGGTCCTGAGCGGCAAAATCGTCAACACCAATTTCAGCTATATGAGCCAGAAGCTCGAGGATTTCGGGCTGTCGGTGTCGTGGGGCACGATCGTCGGCGACGATCGTGAAGAATTGCTAGCGGCATTCCGCATGGCCGGGGAGCGCGCCGACGCGGTCATTGTCAATGGCGGGCTTGGGCCGACCGTCGACGACCTGTCGCAGGAGATCGCGGCGCGCGCCGCCGAGGTCGATCTCGTCCTCAGCGAGGAATGGCTCGCCCGGATGGAGGATTTCTTCCGCCGCCGCAGCCGCGTCATGTCCGCGAACAACCGCAAGCAGGCAATGCTGCCGATCGGCTCCGAGATGCTCGACAACCCGGTCGGCACCGCCTGCGGTTTCGCCCTCGACATCGGCAAGGCGCGGTTTTTCTTTACGCCCGGCGTGCCGCGCGAGCTGTTCCGCATGCTCGAGGAGCAGATTATACCGCGTCTGCTGGCGCAGGCCGGCACGCCCGGGGTGATCCATCTGAAGCGCTTCCATTCCTACGGGCTCGGCGAGTCGCATGTCGACCAGCTGTTGGCCGGGGTCGAGGGCCTGGTTCCCGACGGCAGCGTCAAGCTCGGCTTCCGCAGCCACTACCCGCAGATCGAGACCAAATTGACCGTGCGCGGCAGCGATCGCGACGACATCGAGCGCAAGCTGGCGCCTGTGGTCGTGGAAGTGCGCAAGCGGCTCGGCAATTTCATTCTCGGCGAGGACGACCAGACTTTGGAGGGGGCGGTGCTGGCGGCGCTTGCCGCGTGCGGCGGCTCGCTGGCGGTGGTCGAAACCTATACCGGCGGTCAGATCGCCGCCCGCCTAGCCCCCTTGCCGGGGGCTGAGAAAGTGTTCCGCCGCGGTCTCGTCGCTCGCGACCCGGCCGAGATCGCCGCTGCCCTCGGTCTCGACGGCACCTCGATGTCGGGCGAGATGAGCCGCGAAACGGCCGAAGCGGTCGCCCATGCCATCCGTCAGGAAACCGGCGCCAGCCACGCGCTCGC
>DATKHX010000273.1:0-2904 GCA_035510075.1 Allostellaceae bacterium | reverse complement strand
GATCACGCTCATCGCGTAATCGAGGTACGAGCGCTTCATCTCGTCCTCGATCGTTACGCTGGTGATGTCGGGGGCGGAAGGGGGAGGAGGTGCTGCTGAGGAAACGGCCAAGGCTGCTCGATCGGTTTGATTGGCTGGGATCGCGTCGCGGCCGCGCGAGGATGCGCCGCCTCTAAAAGATAGGTAATTTTCAGCAAATTACCGCATCCTGCAGCCGCCACCAAACGCTTTGACCCTGCCGCGCCTCGCTAGCTCCCAGCGGCGAGCGCGGTCGCGGTCGGCGGCCGAGGCCAAGCCGCCCGGCCGTTACGAGGACCGGGCGGGTCTCAAGAGGCGTCAATACTGCCGGTTGCCGAAGAGCGCGCGGTAGATCGCCAAAATCAGCACCGCGCCGACGATCGCGCCGATAAAGCCGGCGCTTCGGCCCGGTGGATACCACCCGATGCGCTGCCCGAGCCATGACGCGAAGATCGCGCCGACAATGCCGAGCAAGGTCGTCACGATAAACCCGCCCGGCCCGTGCACGAACAGCTTCGCGATCGCGCCCGCCAAGAAACCGATGATGATGACCCACAGCCAGTGCATGTCTGATCCCTCCGATCGGATCGCCGAATCGTCATTCCCGCGAAAGCGGGAACCCAGGGCAAGGCGACGTGCAGGTTGTCCTGGACCCCCCGCTTTCGCGGGGGCGACGCGCTGACGCAGTCACCAACTAAATAAATAGACGATGTCGAATTTTTTGGCTCGGCAAGGCTAATTGTCTGACCGAAATGAGACGAACGGCCCCGGCACGTCGCCGCCGGTTCGATGGCTTCTTTCGAGTCGAGAACCCAAAAGCGTCAAGCGCGTGAATCCTCATTTCCCGCAATTTTTAGGGCGTAGCGCACCATGCGACGCGCCGCCTCGGCGAGGCGCGCGTCGGGTTCGGTGAGCGAGATGCGCAGATGCCCCGCCGCACTCGGCCCGAACGCATCGCACGGCAATACCGCGATATCCTCGCTTTCAAGCAGGCCGGCGGCAAATTGCTGGGCCGCCATGCCCGTGCCGCGAATGTCGAGCAATACGAACATCCCGCCTTCGGGCGGGATCGGCCGGCAATTCGGGGCGCCGGCGAGGATGCCGATCATCAGCCCGGCGCGGCGCCGATAGTCTTCGCGCAAAGCCGCGACTTCCGGCAACTCGCCGATCAGCGCCGCCAAGCCGCCCTCCTGGATGAAAGGCGGGCTGCCATAGGTCATCGACAGCAGCAGCGAGAACAAATGCCGCGACAACGCCGGCGGCCCGATGATCCAGCCGAGACGAAACCCCGGCATCGCATGCGATTTCGACAGGCTGGACACCACGATCGTGCGTTCGGCCATGCCCGGCAACGACCACGGGCTCAGATGCGGCCGGGCGAAGGCCAGGTCTTCGTAGACCTCGTCTGAAACCAGCCACAAATCGCGCCTGCGGCAGATTTCGGCGATCCCGGCGATCTCGCCCTGGGTGAACACGGCCCCGGTGGGATTGTGCGGGCTGTTTATCCAGATGACCCGCGTGCGCGGCGTCACCGCCCCCGCGATGCTGTCGAGATCGGGATGAAACCCGTTATCGGCCGGCAGAGGCACCATCACCATCTCCGCCCCGCTCGCCGCGACCACCCCTTCGTAGGTTGCGTAGACTGGTTCGGGCACAACGACCTCGTCGCCGGGGCCGGCCACGCACTGGAGCGCGCAATAAAGGCCGCCCTGGGCGCCTGGCGTCACCACGACATTACCGGCGGCGCAAGGCTGGCCGGTGCGGCGGGCGAAACGGGCCGCGATCGCCGCGCGCAATTGCGGGTAGCCGATCGTTGGCGCATAGCCGGTGCGGCCGCGGCGCAGTGCTGCGATCGTCGCCTCGATGACCGGCGCCGGCGCCGGCTGATCGGGATCGCCGATCGTCAGCGAGATCACGTCGTGGCCGCTGTCCCGCAACAGCCCCGCTTCCTGCTGGATGCTCCAGGCGCCGGTCCCGGGTCCCGAGAACCTGTCGATGCGCGGCGAAAAACGCATGGCCTCGCTTCCGCTTCAGTAGCCGATTGCAGCGCCGCCCGGACGGCGGCCGTCGCTGATGCCGTAAAGCCGGTCTTTGTGCGTGGCGATCAGCTCGACGGCGCCCCATGGCTTTTGCGCTGCGAGCGTATAGCCGGCGTCGATCAATGCGGCGATGGTAGCGGGCGGGAGGCCGCCGCGCTCGTAGAGCACTTTGTCCGGCTGGCCCTGATAGTGCAGCCGCGGCGCCGCGACGGCTTGGGCCGGGGACATGCCGTAATCGACGATGTCGATTATCGTCTCGAGCACCGTCGTGATGATGCGCGAGCCGCCGGGGCTGCCGAGCACCAGCAGGACATGACTACCCTTTTCAACCAGAGTCGGCGCCATCGAGGAGAGCGGCCTCTTCCCCGGCGCGATTGCGTCGGCCGCGCCCTGGGCGAGGCCGTAGAGGTTCGGCGCACCGGGCTTGGCGGTGAAGTCGTCCATCTCGTTGTTCAGCAAAAACCCGGTGCCCGGCGCCACCACACCGGCGCCGAAATAGCCGTTGATCGTATAGGTCACGGCGACCGCGTCGCCGGCACCGTCGACGACCGAATAATGAGTCGTCTCGGCCTTTTCGAACGGCCCGGAGGGGGCGGGCGAAGGCACCACGCCGCTCGCGTCGATGGCCGCACGAACGCCGGCGGCATAGCCCTGGGACAGCAGTCGGTCGAGCGGGTTCGCAACAAAGGCCGGGTCGCCGAGGAACGCGTTGCGGTCGGCATAGCCACGCGCCATGGCCGCGACCATCAGCTCGACCGAGCCCGGCGAGTGGAAGCCCAGCCGCTTCAGATTGTAGCCTTCGAGGATGTTCAAAGTCTCGCAGATCGTCGTCCCGCCGGAGCTCGGC
>DATKHX010000272.1:0-4899 GCA_035510075.1 Allostellaceae bacterium | reverse complement strand
CGACCATACGACCGGGCGTTGTCTTGACCAAGCGGCGCGTTGGACAAGAGGCCGTGATCGGAGACATTGGCACCGAGACGTTGCGAGATCACTTCTCCCCTTCAGCGCCTCGGAGGGTCGAACTCCCTTTGAATTGACAGCCGGGCAGGATGCAGTTTTACAATAAGTGGAGAATGGCATGTCGCTGCTATCGCCTGATCCGGCCGCAGGCTATCTCACACATCGGGAGTTGTGGGAGCGCAATACAGCGGATCTGCGAACTGGCAGCAGCTGACAGGTAGAGCTCGAACATCGCTTAGCCGACAAGCAGGAATGCACCGGCCAAAAATTAAAGTCTAAAGGCAATCTTGGCTGGAAGGGGGAGCGTCGAAGATGAGGATGCGATCTGTGCTCTCATTGATTGCGGTGGTTGGCCTATTCATGCCGGGTAGCTTGCAGGCAGGTGTCGTTACATTTTCGGTCACCAACGACGCACCGGCCAACGGGCTTTGGATCATGCGTCCGTGGGTCGGCGTTTCCGACGGCGGCTTTACGACTTATACGATCGGCCAGCGGGCGTCGGCGGCAGTGCAGCACGAGGCCGAGGACGGGGTGACGGGCGATCCGGCGAACACGCTTCCGCCATCGAACGCGTGCACGGCGGGCGCGCCGGGCCAGAGCGGGTCGGATTGTTTGTATCAAGTATTCAAAGGTTACGCGAACGGCCATTCGCAGACGACGATCGGCAATCCCACCAAGCCGGGCGTGACAATCTCGGGGAACCTCGCGGCGGATCCGGCGAATCCGCTCAGCCGGTATCTCGACTACCTGGTCATGGCGGTCCCGAGCAACGACACCTTTTTTGGCACGCCGACCTCAGCGCCGGTGCAGCTTTTTGACGCGAGCGGCAAATTCCTCGGGACGGGCGCAGACGATGCGATCAGCATCGCGGTTTACGCCGGCAAGACGGTGCTGACTTCGGCCGACGGGACCACCACCTACGATGGTGCCGACGGCGGCGGCCTCTTGGATGCGGGCACCGAGCTGAACAACGAATGTGCCGCGGACCCCAATCCGAGCGACCCGGCGTCTGTACAATTTCAATACACTCACGACACGGCGTTTTTGTGCCAGCCCTCCGTGGGCGGGGCGGGAACGGGAGTGCATACCGGTGTTTCAAACATGGTCGAGCCGGACACGACCCCATTCGGCCCGAACATCGTCAATGGGAGCAACATGTTCCCAGCAGGCACGACCAATATCTTTCCCAACGTCAACGACGCCTTTGCTAATCCTCAGGACCCGGTCGCCACCATCGAGATCACTTTCGCGCCGGAACCTGCGTCGATTGCTCTTCTGGGCGCGGGCGTCGGAATGCTTGGACTATTGGGGTTCCTGGGCCGCCGCAGAGGCTGACACCCCGGCGGCGATCGGCCCATTGGCTGGTGAGACCTGGATTGCTTTCACGATCTGCGAGGAACGCATACGTTAATCCCCGAACAGCGTCTTGCCGCCGACGCGAGCGGATCGCCGGAGCCGGGCGATGACCGGATCAGCCTACGTCCTGGCGATCGACCAGGGGACGACCAGCACCCGTGCGATCTTGTTCGACGCCGAGGGCCGGTTGCGGTCGAGCGCTCAGACCGAACTCACCCAGCATTACCCGCGGCCCGGCTGGGTCGAGCACGACCCCGATGAGATCTGGCGCGGCGTCGTCGCGACCTGCCGCGAGGCCGCGGCGGCCGCCGATGGCCCGGTCGCCGCGATCGGCATCGCCAACCAGCGCGAGACGACGGTGTTGTGGGAGCGCGCCACCGGCCGGCCGGTGTACAACGCGATCGTCTGGCAGGATCGCCGGACCGCCGATCTTTGCGCTTTGTGGCAGCGCGAAGGTCACGGCGAGGCCGTGGCGCGGCGCACCGGGCTCGTTGTCGACCCGTATTTCTCGGCCTCGAAGATTCGCTGGCTGCT
Source organism: Allostellaceae bacterium (assembly GCA_035510075.1). Lineage (GTDB taxonomy): Bacteria > Pseudomonadota > Alphaproteobacteria > ATCC43930 > CGMCC-115725 > AP-15. Next base: position 2,949 of record DATKHX010000272.1, on the reverse strand, counting down.
CGACACCGTACCCGGGCTGAGCCGCCGCGCGGAGGACGGCGAGATCGCTTTCGGCACGATCGACAGCTTTCTCTTGTGGCGGCTGACCGGCGGCCAGCGTCACGCGACCGACGTGACCAACGCCGCGCGCACGATGCTGTTCGACATCAGGCGGCTCGACTGGGACGCCGAATTGCTCGATGTCTTCGCGATCCCGCGCGCGATTCTGCCCGAGGTGCTCGACACCGGTGCTGATTTCGGCACGACCGCGCCCGATTTTCTCGGCAGCGCGATCCCGATCGCCGCCGTTGCCGGCGACCAGCAGGCCGCATTGATCGGCCAAGCCTGCTTTCGGCCCGGCATGATCAAATCGACTTATGGCACCGGCGCATTTGCGCTCGTCAATATCGGCGCCGCGCCGCGCCCGTCGCGGCATCGCCTGCTGACGACGGTCGGCTATCGGCTCGCCGGCCGCACCGCCTATGCCCTCGAAGGCAGCATCTTTGTCGCCGGCGCCGCGGTGCAGTGGCTGCGCGACGGGCTCCGGATGATCCAAACCGCGGCCGATGCCAATCTTCTCGCCGCGCAAGCGGACCCGCGCCAGCGCCTGTATCTGGTGCCGGGCTTCGCCGGGCTGGGCCCGCCCTATTGGGCGCCTGACGCGCGCGGCGCGTTGATCGGGCTGACCGCGGAATGCGGGCCGGCCGAGATCGCCCGCGCCGTGCTCGAAGCGGTCGGCTATCAGACCCGCGATCTCGTCGCGGCGATGGCGGCGGATGCTGGAGTAGAAGTTGCGAAGTTGCGCGTCGATGGCGGGATGGCGGTCAGCGACTGGACGATGCAGTTTCTCGCCGACATACTGCCCGCCACGGTCGAACGCCCCGCTGTCGTCGAAACCACTGCCTGGGGTGCGGCCTACGCCGCGGGTCTAATGCGCGGGATCTATCCCGACCCCGAAACCATCGCCGCCGGCTGGCACGCCGAGCGGTTCTTTGCGCCGCAAATGCCCGCGGCCGAGCGCGAGGAACGCTATGCCGGCTGGCGCCGCGCAATCGCCGGCGTGCTCGCGGCCGTGCCGCCTTCCCTTCCCGGAGATCGCGATGCCGAACACTGAAAACTGGCCGAGCCTGCCCTTCGCAGAATGGCACGATACATGCGCGACCCTGCATCTGTGGACGCAGGTGGTCGGCAAGATCCGCCTGGCGCAGGCGCCGCTGGTCAATCATTGGTGGCAGGTCCCGCTCTATGTGGCGAGCCGCGGGCTGAGGACCTCGCCGATCCCCTATGGCGAGCGGGCGTTCGAGATCGGCTTCGACTTTCTCGATCATCGGCTGACCATCGCGACCAGCGATGGTGCGACGGAAGGCTTCGCGTTGGGGCCGATCTCGCTCGCCGATTTTTACCGTGAGGTCATGCAGCGGCTGCGAACGCTCGGTCTCGACATCCATGTTTGGACGACGCCGGTCGAAATCCCCGACCCGATACCGTTCGAGCAGGATCACACCCACGCCGCCTACGATCCGGATTACGCCATCCGCTTCTGGCGCGTGTTGCTGCAGGCCGACCGCGTCTTCACCGCATTTCGCGCACGCTTTCTGGGCAAGGCGAGCCCGGTGCATTTCTTTTGGGGCAGTTTCGATCTGGCGGTGACGCGGTTTTCCGGGCGGCGCGCGCCGCCGCATCCGGGCGCCCCCAATGTTGCCGACCGGGTCACCCGCGAGGCCTATTCGCACGAGGTTTCGAGCTGTGGCTTTTGGCCGGGCGGCGCCGGCATGGAACAACCGATCTTCTATTCCTATGCCTATCCTCAGCCCACCGGCTTTGACGAAGCACCGGTCGCCCCTGCCGCCGCCTTTTACAACCGCGACTTCGGCGAGTTCGTCCTGCCCTACGACGATGTGCGCCAAGCCGCGTCGCCAGACGAAGCATTGCTCGACTTCCTGCAAAGCACCTACAACGCCGCCGCCACGCTCGGGCATTGGGACCGCGCTGTGTTGGAGCGCACGGCGCCACGGTGAACCTTCTCGCTCCGCTCCCCGATGCGCGCGGCGCCGAAATCGTCGATAAATTGCTCAGCCGGCCGGGCGTTCGCATCGAGCGCATCGTCTCGTTGGGCCAGGCGAGCCCACTGGGCTTTTGGTACGACCAGCGCGAGGCCGAATGGGTGCTCCTGCTGTCGGGCGCGGCGCGGCTGCGGTTTGCGGACGAGGCCGAGGCTCGCCTGCTCGCCCCCGGCGACTGGCTCGACATCGCACCGCATCGCCGTCACCGCATCGACTGGACCGACCCCGCGATGCCGACTGTTTGGCTCGCGATATTTTATGGCTGAGGGCCGTCGTCTCACCGGCGGCGTTGCTTTGAACAGGGCGGGATGAAATGCAGATTCCGGCGGGCCTTTGCCTCTCGGCTGTATTGGCGGTTGCCGCATCGGCGTGTCAGCCCAATGCTCCGCTTCGCGAAGCGAGTGCATGCACAATAAATGCAGGCGACACTGGAGCGCGCTGCGCCGCGCATTCGTTGGAAGAAGACCAGCTCGCGGATTTTGCCGGCCGCTTTTTCCTGCTCGGTTTCGTCGAGTTCGACGATCAGGGGAGACCATACATTCGCGGTCAGATCGACACGCTGTTCAGCAGGATCGAAGAGGAAGCCCGTTACAAGGATCTCTCGATCATCATCTACGTGCATGGCTGGAAGCACAACGACACGGCCGCCGATACCAATGTCGAGGCGTTTCGCGCGCTGTTGAGCCAGATGGCGGAGATGGAATTGCGCCGAGCCCCGGGATACTGGCCGGCGCGCGAGGTGGTCGGGATCTTCGTCGGCTGGCGTGGGCTTTCGGTCGACGCCGGCGAGCTCGCGGAGGACCTGACTTTTTGGACCCGGATGGCGACCGCGCACCGCGTCGCCGAGGGCTCTGTGCGCGAGGTGCTGGCGCGCGCCAAGGCATTGCGGGACGCGATCGACGAGACC
>DATKHX010000271.1:0-9455 GCA_035510075.1 Allostellaceae bacterium | reverse complement strand
CCCGATGCCGAAGAACCGCCGAACGTGGCGGCGGCAAAGGCAAACCTCCCCCCGATATTTATCGATCATAAGATGATGCATGCGCCCCAGATGCTCTCCGCTTCGGTCGAAAACCGCGGTCCCTTCGACCTTCTCCGAGGAGATCAGGCGCTCCGTTTGCTCTGTCGCCCGGCCGCTCTCGCCAACATTTGTCGTGTAATTCATCTGTGTGCTCTTGTGAGCGGAGATGAGTATGAAACGGGCGCTGCGAGCGCCGGTTCCTGTCCCGCCGAGACTTGGGAAATCGATGCGTCGAGCGAACAGTGGAATGGGTCGATTGCGCCGCCGGAGGCCCGCTGCAACCCCGATCGACGACGTTACCGCTGGCGTCAGGACGCCCGCACCACGGCGGACGACTGGCCGGAGCGGACGAGGAGCTGCGGGCCGAGCGCGGCCATCGAGGGGGCGCCCAAAAGGCCGAGATCGCGGTCGATTTCGTCCCGGAGGATATCGAGTGATCGCTTCACCCCTTCTCTGCCGGCGGCAGCGACGCCGTAGAGCGCCGCCCGACCGATCAGCACCGCGTCGGCACCGAGCGCCATTGCCTTGATCACGTCGGTGCCGCGACGCATGCCGCCATCGACCAGTATCGCGATCCTGCCGCCGACGGCCTCGCGGGCGGACTGGAGAATATCGAGCGGCGACACCGCCCAATCGAGCTGACGGCCGCCATGGTTCGACAGCGCCACTGCGTCGGCACCGATTTCGGCGGCGCGCACGACGTCGCCCGTATTGAGCAGCCCCTTGATGACGAGCTTGCCCGGCCATTGGTCGCGGATGCGGGCAACCGTGTCCCACGACAAGCCGCGGTCCATTTGCGAGCGGATCCAATGGGCGCTGTCGAAAAACCCACGCCGGTCTTTCGGGACAAATTCGACGACATTGTCGAACCGAGGCATGCCATGGCTGGCGATGCCGCTCATCAGCCAGCGAGGATGCCGCAACGCGTCGAATTTGGCGCTCCATGACAGGCTTTTAGCGTCGGCCCTGTCGCGTTTTTCCCATTCGCGATTGCCATAGAGCTGGGCGTCGACGGTCACGACCAGCGCCTCGCATCCGCGGTCTCGGGCGCGTTCGATCAATGCCTCCCGCACCGCGCTCGGGCCGAAGACGTAGAGTTGCCACCAATGCCGCAGCCGCGGGACGCGGGCGACGGCCGCCATCGCATCGTTCGACATCGTGCTCTGGACGAACGGGATTCCGGCATCGGCCGCGGCCTCGGCAAGGCGAAGGTCGGCATGCGGCCAGAACAGTGCATTGAGCCCGGTCGGCGCCACCGCGAGCGGCATCGCCATACGGCGGCCGAACAAATTCGAGGACAGGTCGCGGCGCGACACGTCGACCAATGAACGATGCGTGAAACGCCATTCGGCCAGCGCTTCGATGTTGCGGGCGAGAGTGGCCTCGTCCTCGCTGCCCCCCTCCAGGTATTCCAGCGCGAAGCGGGGCAGGCGGCGATGCGCCATCGCTCGCAGATCTTCGACCGAAGCAGCGCGTGCAAGATCGCCGCCGACATAAAATTCGCGTCGTGGCGTCGCGCCGAGCACCGCCGGCGATGCCGACGCCAGGGTCTTGTCGGTGGGGCGTGAGCTTGGCGTAGGGAGCCCTGCATCCTTCAACGCCGAGCCGCGGTGGTTGGCGAACAGCAGCGCGCCGGTCGCCACCGCCAGCAGAGCGAGCGCCGTTCCCGCCGGGCCGGCTGCCGATCGCAGCCGTCCTATTGTCGCTGAGGATTTTGAGCTCAGGGCGCTTCGAGGTTCGGTTGTGGCCGCAATCGGGTCCAGGCTGGTGATCGGCATCGACTGCTCAGGTTTCGGCGGCGCTCTACGGAGCCAACTCCTTTGTTCTCTGTCAGTTCCAAAGGCAGCATGATAACGGTCCTCGGCGGCAGGCCTGGCAATTGTCGCAGGCAGGTACCGCCGCCCGCGGCCAGGTTCAGGTCGAGGGCGGCCGAACCGCAGGGATCAAATCGCCGGCTTCGTTGTTACGCGATGGTGGAAACTCGAAGGAGCGGAGCATGAAATCCCCACTCGCTGCATCTCCCGCATTGGTGGTCGCTGGCGTGCTGCTCGCTGCACCGGCCTTTGCCCAAACCATGTCGCAGCCGATGATGAACCCGCCGGCGGCGCAGCCCTATGTCGGCCAAGCCGCGACACAGCCCTATGCCGGCCAAGCCGCAGCGCAACAGCAGGCAGGTCAGATGACGTTGCCCCAAGGGCCTTATCTGAGCACCTGCAAGGACGCCCGGATGCTCGATGACACTCTGACCGCCTTCTGCTCCAAGGGGGACGGCACTTGGCAAACCACACAGCTGTGGCAGGCCGGTCGCTGCGCCAGCGGGGTGCGGAACGCCGGCGGCGATTTGGTCTGCGGAATGGAGCCGCAGGTCGGGTCGAGCACGCCGCCGCAAGGTTACGGCAGCGCGTATGGAACGATAACGCCTCCAGCGAGCGGAACCTACACCCCGACCTACCCGCCTGCCCCCGGCCAGACCTATGCCCCCGGCCAGACCTATGTGCCCCGGGCCTACAACGGCTATGGCGCTTACGGGACCTACAACGGCTATGGAGCAGGCGTACCGTCGTCAGACGAGTATTCCTCGTCCTCTGCGAGCAAGACGGCGCGGCCTTACGGTTATTGAATTCTTGATCTCATGAAAGCCCCGGAGCGATGACCGGGGCTTTTTTCGTGCTTACTCGGTGGCGGTCACGACGCCGCTGATCAAATTGCCGGCATAGAGCGAGGCGAGGTCGATGCCGCCGCCGGTGGTGACCGCTTCGAATGACGCGACGAGGGCTGCGAGGTGCCGCTCCTCGTCGCGTGCGAGTTGCTCGGCTTCGTCGATCGAAACCGCGGCAAAACGAATCGCGTCGCCGGGGTGGCGGCGGCCAACGACCGGCAGATCGGCCGAGATCACGGTCGCGATCTTCGGGTAGCCGCCGGTCGTCTGGTGGTCGGCAAGCAGCAGGATCGGCTGACCCGACCCCGGCACCTGAATGGCGCCGGTGACGATCGCGTCGGAGACGATGTCCCAGCCCCGGCGATGGCGCAGCAGCGGGCCTTCGAGCCGCATGCCCATGCGGTCGGCGCTTTGCGAGACCCGGAATTCGGCGTCGAGCAAGGCCGCCAACGCGTTGTCGGTGAAATGATCCTGCTGTGGCCCGAGGATGACACGGATCGCCCGTTCGGACCCGGCGGCGGGCGGGGAAGGGAGGCGTTGCTCGGCCCGCTCGACCGCCCGGTCGGTCGCCAGCCGCAGGAAGTCGCCGCGTTGCAACGCGCGCCCGTCAAAGCCGCCGAGCGCCGCACGGACATAGGTCGAGGCGCTGCCGAGCACCGATCGGACCGCGATGCCGCCCTCTACGGCGATATAGGCGCAGACCGCTTCGCGGCCGAGGTTTACTTGGAACGCCCCACCGCGCGAGAGCGTGACGCTTTGCCATGCGGGCACCACATGTGCGCCGCCGCCGATCAAAAGACTCGCACCGGGGCCGGCGACCGCGACCCGCGCCGTTTCCGCGGCGACCTCGAAGCTCGGCCCGCTGAGCAGGATTTCCAGAGCGGCCGCGCCCGGGGGATTACCGACGAGCATGTTGCCGAGCCGCAAGGCGGCCGGATCGAGCGCGCCCGACACCGGGACGCCCAGCGCCTGATAACCGACCCGGCCCAGATCCTGCACCGTCGTGTGCAGGCCAGGGCTCAGCACCTTTAGGCCGGCGGTCATGGCGCAATTGGCTCGCTCTCGACGATATAATCGCCGTTCTCCACCGCGCGATGGATCGCGGCGAACGCGTCGGCGTCGATCGGGTCGAACAGCGTCGCGTCGCCGGCCGCGAGCAATGACGGCGGGGTGCGGGCGGGCTCAAAAAAGCGGATCGGCGTCGCGCCGATCAGATGCCAGCCGCCGGGGCTCTGATAGGGGTAGATCGCGGTCAGGGTGGTCGCGATCGAAATCGACCCGGCTGGCACGCGCAGTCGCGGGTCGGCCCGGCGCGGCAAGGCCAATTCCGGCGGCAGGTCGCCCATGTAGGGAAATCCTGGCAAAAACCCCAACATGTAGACGTGGTACCGCACGCTGCTGTGCAATTTTATGACTTCGGCCGGGGTATGCCCGGTCAGCCGCGCCACCTCGCCGAGATCGGCGGCGAACTCGCCCGCGTAGCATACCGGGATCTGCCACAGCCGCGCTCCGGTCGCGCCGCCCCCGTCGCGGTCGAGCAGGGCAGCGATGAGGCGCTCGAGATCCGCCCGGGAGGCCGCGAGCGGATCGTAATGCACGAGCAGAGAGCGGAACGTCGGCACGGTCTCGATCACGCCCGCAGGTTGCGCGGCGCGCAGGGCGCGGTCGAGGCGCAAGACTTCGCGGCTCAGCCCTCGGTCGATGATGTTGCCAAATTCGACGGCGAGCGCACGGTCGCCTACCGACAGGAAACGCACCGGCATCGAATTCCTTGCTACAATTCAATATCACAAGGACCGGAACGATACAGCGAGGAGCCGGGCATGGCAAAAGCGATCAACCTCAACGCCGATATGGGCGAGGGCTTTGGCGCGTGGGACATTGGCGAGGACGCCTCGTTGATGAAGATCATCCGCTCGGCCAGCATCGCCTGCGGCTTTCATGCCGGCGATCCGGTAACGATGCACCGGCTGGTCAGTCTCGCCGCCGCCGAGGGTGTCAGCATCGGGGCGCATCCCGGCTTTAACGATCTGTGGGGGTTTGGCCGGCGCCGCATCGATACCAGCCCGCGCGAGCTCGAATACATGATCGCCTACCAGATCGGCGCATTGCAGGCGATGGCGGCCTATGTCGGGCAAAAGGTCACGCATGTCAAAGTGCATGGTGCCTTGAACAACATGGCGGCCGAGGACATCGACTTGGCCTTGGCGATTGGGCGGGCGATGAAGACGGTCGATCGCGACCTGATCTACGTGGCGCTTGCCGGCTCGCGGATGGAGAAAGCGGCGCAGGAGCTCGGCCTGCCGTTGGCGCGCGAAGGGTTCTGCGACCGGCTCTATGACGATGACGGCAACCTGACCTCCCGCAAGGTACCGGGAGCGGTCTTGCACGACGCGAACGAGATCCGCGACCGCGTCGTCAACATGGTGATGAAAGACGAGATCCTCTCGCGCACCGGCAAAAGGCTGAAGGTCCGCCTCGACACCTTGTGCCTGCACGGCGACGAGCCCTCGGCAGTGGTCGCCGCGCGCGCCGTGCGCCAAGGCCTCGAAGCCGCCGGCATCGACATCGTCACCTTGCCGCAGATGCATCTGACGTAAGCCGGCTGGATGCCGCCGTCCATAGGCCATGGGTTCAACCCGACCGGGGCGCCGGTTTCGAACAACGGTTTTCAGCCTTGCTGCCGCCTCCTCACCGGATGTGCTGCGGTTGCAACAGCGCCGCTGATTGAGCTCGACGACCAGGGTCGGGCAAGTCGGCGACGCCGTTCCAATGCGGCAGCGGCGCCGCGCGGAAATTTGAAGCTGCGGACTAGGATCGGCTGAAAAGTCCCTCTTCATCAGCCGTCTGGTGCTCAGACGAGTTCAGATGGCGCAGACCACCGCAGCCGTCATGCTGGCCTTGTGCCGGGCATCCACGGAAACCGGAAGAGCGTGTGCGGCGAGTTCGCGGACGGCCGAGACAAGCCCAGCGCTGTCCGGTTCAGCGGAGCCGATTACCGGATGGCCGAAAATTGCTGCTCTTAGCCGGTCATCACCGGGCCCGTCCCGGTGATCCACGACTTTCTTCGACGCCGATCGGGGCACCTGGATGGCCGGACCAAGTCCGGCCATGACGACTGTCGAGGGAGTAAATACTTCAAATACTTGGTTTACTTGCGTGCAGACCTGAACCCGCCTCGCCCATTCCGGAGGTCTGGGCGGGCTCGCCGGCGGTGGGATCGCTGCTATTTTACGAGTGGTTCAGCGCGACATATCTCTCGCCTTCGAGGCAATATTCGGGCGACGTTGGTTAAAATCGCGGGCCCGACAGTGAGGATTCACCGATAGAATTTGCCCGCTAAAAGAGTAATGGTTAAATTAATCATAAACCTTAGAAAATTAACGATCAATATCATGGAAGATCGAGTTCAGTCGGCGTAATTCTCACCCAGACGGAAAACGACGGTTGTTCCGGAAGCCCGACAGTGGCGCCGCAATCAACAGAGCAATCGTTTGAATGAGGTCACGGGGACGGCGAGTACTGCCGCCGTCGAAGCCATCCGGTCGAAAGCACGCAGAGCTATGGGTCAGCACGCACATGGGGTCTCAACTGTTTTTCCAGGGGCGGGACATCGGGGCAACGGATTTAACGATTGGGGGATCGGCGGGCCAATCGGCGATGGCTGACGCTCCTCGCTCGATGGGCGAATTGCCGCCGCCGAATGTCGGGCGGTGGACGATCCGGCGCAAGGCCGCGGTCGTGACCGCGGTCGCCAACGGGGTGCTGACGCGCGAGGAAGCCTGCCAGCGCTACCAACTGACCGAGGAAGAATTCGCCAGCTGGCAGCGGGCTTTCGAGGAGCACGGCCTGCCCGGTCTACGCTCGACCCGATTGCAACAATATCGCGACCGCCCGCCACGGGGTTAGATCGCACGTCACGTCACGTGTGCTGTGGTGCGCGGTTGGAAAGCGTCCATCCCGACGAGCGCTACAATGATGGTGAGCGTCATTAGCGCCAGGGCGATGAACGGCCCGACCGGCAGATGCCAAGCGGCGGCGATCCCGCGCGGGTTCAGGCATAGGACATAGAGCGCCGCCAACACCAGCCTTCCCCATTCCGGCAGGCGATAGTTGCCGTCGGCGCGGAGCAGCCAGGCGCCGGCGACCCCGGCCAGCACGAGGTCGTAGAAGAGCGCCAGCGGCACCGCGACGAGAGTCGCGGAAACGAGGCTCGCGGCGCGGATCGGCAGCGGCAGGTTGCGATTCCACACAAAGGCGACGAAACCGGCCGCGGCTACTGAAACAGCGGCCTGCACGACCGCTGCGGCGGCGGGGGTTGCCCCGAGCAGCATCACCGCGCCAAACGGGGTGACAAAACCGCCAAACGGAATGCGCCCAGTCGTGTAAACATTCCCCGATGTCGCCGCCGCAATCAAAAAATCGTGCCACGTTTGCCAACCGAACAAAGTCAGAGACAACAGGCCGAGGCCGAGAACGGAGGTCAAGGCCGCAGCGAAGGCGCGCCACCGGCCGCCGGCGGCGAGTGCTATTGGCACGAGCAGCGCGAAATGCGGCTTGCAGCAGAGAGCCCCGAACAGCAGCCCCGCGGCAACGGGCCGGCGATCGACGAGCAGGGTCGCGGCCCCCAGCAGGCCGGCGGTCAGAAAGCCGTTCTGCCCTACTCCGATCGTCCACAGCACTGGCGGGAACGCCAGGATCGGAATCAGGATCACCCAGCCGCGCTCGCCGAGGATGCGCCGCATCACCAGGAAATAAAGACAGAAAGTGACAGCCTCGAGGATGACAAAGGCAAGGATGTACGGCAGATGAGCGAGCCCAGCGCAGAGGAACAGAAATACCGGAGGGTAATAGAAGAAGTTGTAGACGATACCGGGCCAGGCCGCGTGTTGCTCGGCGGCGTAATGCGCAGCCTGGTCGTAAGCAAGATGCGGCATGCCGGCGTCCGCCAAACTGCCGGCAGCATAAAAGCTCACGAAATCGGTGCTGGTCGGCTGTTTCAGCGGTACGATCAGCCCGTAGGTCCCTGCCGCGATGAAGATAAAAAAAGAGATTTCGACCGCGAGCAAGGTGGCGCACAAATAAACGATCCGCGGCCGCGACAACAGCCGGGGTCGGACTGGCGCTGCCAAGTCGCAAGGCGAGCGATGCTGGGCATCACGAAAAGCCGGTAAACGCCCGGCAAACTCGACAGAGTTGCCGAGCGGCCACCAATCGCGTGCCGCTGGCGCAGTCACAAACTGCCGGCGACATTGCTGAAGGTCGTACTGAGATTAGTGCCCAGCAGTTGCCATGCCACGATGCAGACGACGGCCACGAGCGCGGCGATCAGCCCGTACTCGATTGCCGTGACGCCAGTATCATCGACCAGTGTCGGCAACAGCAACTGCGATATCATCCCGCGCATCGTGATCCTCCTGTCAAGGGTTGGGCGCGCGTAAGCTCGGTTCAAAAAGTTGACAAAGAGTTACATTTCGGAGATCTGGCGCGTCGTCACGCGGGGTTCAAAAACCGCTGAGCACGGAGCTGAACAGGCCGCTGACCCCGGTGCCCAAAGTTGTCACCGCCCCGACTACAATAATTGCCACCAGTCCGGCGATGAAGGCATATTCCAATGCGGTAACGCCCTCTTCGTCATTCGAGATCACCCGAAGCCATGCGACCGTGATTCGAGCCACAGGATTTCGCTTCGGCGGAAGCAGGCAATCGCACATCACACCGTAAGCCACACCTTATTTCGAGAGATCGAGCGATGCTAAGGGCAGCGCTCGCCCTCGGCCGAAATACTGAGGTGGGAGGGTGGAATTGTTCCGAAGCCTATAGGCTGTTAGCGACGCCGCTAAACGTAGTGCTGAGACTCGTGCCCAATAGCTTCCACGCAGTGATGCAGACGACGGCGACGAGCGCCGCGATCAGTCCGTATTCGATCGCCGTGACGCCGGCATTGTCCTTGATGAACCTTGTATAAAGCGCACGCATCGGGTCCTCCGGGGTTAAAGATGCCGGTGAGAATGCCGCCCGGTGCTTGACGAAGCGTTAAACGGACGCGGAATCCTCGTGCGCCATGCCGGCGACGATGGCCAGGACGGCGCCGCCGTAGCGGTCGAGTTTGCTCTGTCCGATGCCGGGGATTTGAGAGAGGGCGGAAAGCGAGGACGGCCGTTGGCGGGCGATCTCGATCAGGGTCGCGTCGTGAAAAATGACGTAGGGCGGCAGCTCCTGACGGCGCGCCTCGCCAGTGCGCCAGGCGCGAAGCGCTTCCCATAGCGTCTGCGCGGCCGGGTCGAGCCTGGTCCCGGCCGCCGCCGATTTGGCGGCACGGCGCTGCCGGCGATCCTGCTTGTCGCGCTCGGGGTCGAGCCGGAAATGAACGCTCGCCCCGCCGCGCAGGATCTCGGCCGCACCCGACCCCAGCGACAACCCGCCATGGCCACCGAGATCGGGCACCACCAGCCCTTGCGCGGTGAGCTGACGAAAGACCGACAGCCATCCGCGGCGGTCGAGCTCGGCGCCGACGCCGAAGGTCTTCAGCCGGTCGTGTCCGAAACGCTTGATGCGCTCATTGTCGGCGCCCAGCAACACATCAACGAGGTAATGCGCGCCAAAGCGCTGACCGGTGCGGTAGACGGCGGAGAGCGCCTTTTGCGCCGCGATCGTGCCGTCCCAGGTGGCCGGCGGCTCGCGGCAATTGTCGCAGTTGCCGCAAGGCGGATGATCGCGCTCGCCAAAATAGCCG
>DATKHX010000270.1:0-5818 GCA_035510075.1 Allostellaceae bacterium | reverse complement strand
GACGCAGGCGCGGCCGGGGGTGTTGCCGGGCGAGACCCAGGCGTCCCAGACCGCGTTCATCTCGTTGAAATAGCGCATGTCGGAAAGCCAGATCGTCGCCGAGAGCAGCTTCGAATTGTCGGTGCCGGCGGCGGCGAGCAGCTCGTCGATCTTGCGCAACACTTCCTCGGTCTGCTGGCGCACCTCGGCAGCGGGGGTATCGGCCACCTGCCCGGCGAGGAAGACGATCGAGCCATAACGCACCGCCTGGCTCATCCGCGCCCCGACCTTGTGCCGTTCGATCGTCATATCGGCTCTCCTGTGGCATCGCCGCCGCAGCCGCAGTTTAGGCTAGTCAATCCGAGCCCGGGATAATCCCCTGCGGCAGGCTTTCACAATAGCGGGCGATTTCGCCGGGGGTGGTGACCCACAATTCGTCGCAATGCCGCATGATATGGGCGACGGCCCCGCGAAAGGCGTGCAAGCGAAACGGCTGGCCGACGACAAAAGGATGCGCCGACACCGAAAACACCAGCGGGTATTTCTTCGATTGCAGCAGCATCTCGTCGAACTGGTCGACGATCATCTCGGCGAATTGGCGGCCGGTGTGGCGACGGAACACCATCGACGGCGAGTCGTTGAGCTCGAGCGGGTAGGGCACCGACAGGATCGGCCCCGAGCGGGTGCGCATCCAGACCGGCTGGTCGTCCATCGCCCAATCCATGACATAGCGGTAGCCCGCCTCCTTCAACAGGTCGAGCGTGACAGCGCTTTCGGCAATATAGGGGCCGAGCCACCCCTCGGGCGGCCGGCCCGCAGCCCGCGCCAGAACCTCGGTGCACTCGGCGATCAGCCGGCGCTCGTCCTCCTCCCACAAGATGTCCTGGCGCTCGGAATTGGTGCGGCCGTGGCCGACAAATTCGTCGCCTCGCGCCTTCAGCCGCTCGCCGATCTCTGGGCAGGCTTCGAGCACCGCCGAGTTGACGTTGTGCGCGCCGGGCAGCGCGAATTCGTCGAGCAGGTCGAGGTAGTACCACAGCCCGACGCGGTTGCCGTAGTCGCGCCAGGCGTAATTGCGCTGGCTCTGCGCCGCGGCCGCCCCGGTCGAGTCGCTGCCGAGCCCCGCGCCAAACGCGAAATGCTCGATGTTGTTGTTGAAGACGACGGCGAGCCGCTTGCCCTCAGGCCAGTCGTATTGCGGCCGCTGGTGGATCGGCACGTAGTCGTAACGGCTGTGGGAGGGGAGTTTCATCGGCTCGCTCTATGAGCATCGAGTCATTGCGAGGAGCGCAGCGACGCGGCAATCCAACGGTTCCCGGCGCAACTCCGGGATTGCTTCGCTGCGCTCGCAATGACAAGAACCAGAAAGAGTGTCATTGCGAGGCGCGCAGTGCCGCGGCAATCCCGGTCGGCGGGACGCGCCAGCCGAGCCTCACCGCCCGGTGAACACCGGGCGCCGCTTTTCCATGAAGGCGGTGCGGCCTTCGGTGTAATCCGCGCTCGCAAAACAGTCGTCGACCAGGCGCTTGCACAGTGTCAAGTCGCGCGCCGTTTCGTCCTTCAGCGCCTCGCGGATGGCAACCTTGGCCGATCGCACCGTCAAAGGTGCGTTGGCCGCGATCATCCCGCAATAGTTCTTGACGTAACCCTCCAATTCCGCGGCCGGCACCACCTGGTTGACGAGGCCCATGCGCAGCGCCTCCTCGGCGGTGAATTGGCGCGCGGTAAAGAAGATCTCGCGGGCATAGGCGGGGCCGACCAGGTCGACCAGCTTTTTGATGCCGTCATAGGCGTAGCCGAGGCCGAGCTTGGCTGCCGGGATGCCGAATTTCGAGCCCTCGGCGGCAATACGCATGTCGCAGGCGAGCGCCGTGCCGACGCCGCCGCCGATGCAGTAGCCCGAAATCATCGCGATCGTCGGCTTCAGAGTTTCCTGCAGCCGCATGCGCGCCCCCTCGGAAATCTTGGAGTAGGCGGCGGCGGCTTCCTCGGAGGCGCGCCTTTCCTTGAATTCGGAGATGTCGGCGCCGGAGACAAAAGCGCGGCCGCCCGCACCCGACACGACGATGACCCGGATCGCGTCATCGCGCTCGAAATCGTCGATGATCCGCGCCACCCCCTCCCACATTTCGAGCGAGACGGCGTTGTGCCGCGCCGGGTTGTTGAAGATCAGATGACCGATCGCCCCGTCCTTCTCGGCGATCATCTTGCTGGTCAAAGGCTGGTCGAGCATGGCGGCGTTCGCTCCTTGTCGCTGGCAGGTTTCGTCGATTGCCCAATTGTGGCAGAACGCGCGTCGCTCCGCATCCAGGCTCGCACGCGTACGTTACTCGCCGGCCACGGCCAAGCGACCGACGCGGGGTGTCGCTTCAATCGGGCGGTCCGGCCTGATCCAATAAGTCATCACGATCGCGAACAGCAGCAGCCCGACCGAGAAGGCGAAGGGCGTCGTCCAGCTGCCAGTCCGGGTGAGGATCCAGCCGAACGCGACGGGCGACATGATGCCGGCGACGGCGCCAGCGGCATTCATCAGCGCGCTCGACGAGCCGGCGTAATTGGGCGCGATGTCCATCGTCGCGGTCCACAGCGGCGAAATAGCAAAGCCGAGGAAGAATAACGCGACGGTGAACCCGGCGAGGCCGATCACCAGATCGTGGATGAAAATCGCCGGCACCAGCCCTGCCACGGCGAGGACCCAGCTGGTCGCGATCAAGAGCGAGCGCGCGATCGGCAGGCTCCGTGTGCGGCGCAGCAGATAGTCGGTGACGACGCCGCCGAGCAGCTCGGCGATCATCGCGCTGAACAGCATCGCAGCGTAAAACAGCGAAGATTTCTTCAGATCCAGGCCGTAGTTTTTCTGGAACAGGGACGGCATCCAGGTCACGTACAGCCAGCCCGTCCAACCCTGGCAGAAGTAGATGATCATTAACGGCGCCACGCGGGGGATCAGACGCCGCCACGGCACCGGGCCGGAGCCGATCCGCCCTGCGGGATCGGCAGCCGGCAAGGCAGCCAGCTCGGCGCTAGTGATGGCAGGGTGCGCGCGCGGATCCTCGCGGAAATACCACCACCACAGCGCCGCCCAAACCGCCGACAAGATGCCGAGGACGACGAACGAAAAACGCCAGGAGAACCAGATGATCAGAAAGGCGACGATCGGCGCCGACGCTCCGGCACCGAGACGCCCGGCGGCGTGGGTGATGCCGACCGCAGTGCCGCGCGCCGCGAGCGGGGTCCATTTCGAGAGCGCGCGGGTGGCCGCCGGCAACGTCGCACCCTCGCCCATGCCGAGCACCAGGCGCACCGCAAAGAGCGACGCAAGCCCGGTCACGGCGCCGGTCACGACCGTCGTGAGCGACCACACCAACCCGCAGACCGTCAGTGTGCGGCGCGCCCCAAAGCGGTCGGCAAACCAGCCGCCGACCAGCTGAAACGGCGCATAGGCGTAGTTGAAGGCCGAAAAGGCGATGCCGAGCGCGATATTGCTGAGGCCCAAATCCTTCTGCATCACTCCCGCCGCCGCGGCCAGGTTGACGCGGTCGATAAACAGGATGAAGTGCATCAGGACGAGGAGCGCCAGAAAGCTCCTGGTCGCGCGTCCGTTGAAGGCGAACAGCATGTCGGGCTCTCCTCCCTAGACGGACACAGTGTCGCAGATCGTGCAGCCGCAGACCCGCGCATTCCGCATTGGGCCGATGTGCCGGGCATTCCCCGGCTAGAACCCCGGCCAAAGGTTTGCGTGCTCAGTGGGGCGTCGCCAACGAGCTTGGCGGCGCCCTCGAGACCTAGACGACGGCGCGGGCGCGCAGGTCGGCGATCTTGGCGTCGCTGTAGCCGAGCCCGCGCAGGATGTCGTCGGTGTGCTCGCCGAGCCCCGGGGTCGGGCGCAATTTCTCGGGCTCGGGGGTGCGGGTCATGTTGATCGCCTGGCCGACCGCCTTCAACGGGCCGAGCTTCGGGTGGTCGATCGGTCGCGCCATTTCGAGATGCTGCACCTGCGGGTCGGCAAAGGTCTCATTGATCGTGTAGAGCGGCCCGCACGGCACGCCGACCTCGTTCATCAGCTCGACCCAATAGGCGCTCGGGCGCTTTTTGGTGATCTCGGCGATCTTTTCGTTGAGCGCCTTCCTATTTTTCGACCGCGCGACACCCGTCGCGTAGTCCGGGTCGTCCAGCAGCGCCATCGCGTCGGCCGCCTCGCAAAAGCGGCGGAACATGTGGTCGCCCGAGGCGGCGATGTTGATCTGCCCGTCGGCGGTCGGAAACAGCCCGGTCGGGATGCCGGTCGGATGGTCGTTGCCGGCTTGCTTTGCGACCTCGCCCGCCATCAGCCAGCGCGAGGCCTGGAAATCGAGCATGAAGATCTGCGCCTCCAGCAGCGAGGTGTGCACCCACTGCCCCTCGCCCGAGGTCTCGCGCTCGAGCAGCGCCATCAGGATGCCCTGCGCCAACAGGATGCCGGCGCACAGATCATCGATCGGAATCCCCACGCGCACCGGCCCCTGCCCCGGCAAGCCGGTGATCGACATCAGCCCGCCCATGCCCTGGGCGATCTGGTCGACCCCCGGCCGCTTGGCGTAGGGCCCGGTCTGGCCAAACCCGGAAATACTGCCGTAGACGATGCGTGGGTTGATCTTTTTGACGCTTTCGTAGTCGACGCCGAGCCGGTGTTTCACCGTCGAACGGAAATTCTCGACGACGACATCAGCTTTCTCCGCCATCTTCATAAAGATCGCGAGCCCGTCCTCGGTTTTCAGGTCGAGCGTCAGGCTGCGCTTGTTGCGGTGCAGGTTCTGAAAATCGAACCCGTCTCGCCTGGAGCCGGTCACATCGCGGCCGTCATCGCCGCGCCGCTCGATCTTGATGACGTTGGCGCCCCAATCGGCGAGCTGGCGCACCGCGGTCGGGCCGGCGCGGGCATGGGTCAGGTCGAGGACGGTAAAGCGGGACAGCGGCAGGGTTCCGATGCTCACGAATGCGGCCCTTTCTTGGTTCGAATCCGCCGGCCACCCCGCCGACACGAATCAAACGCGATCCGTGACCAGAGCGACAGCCGGCTCTCGCGGCAACTTTCGCCTGTGCGGCGCGTCGAGGTCAAGCGATGCGCCGAGCTTTGCTCGACCGGCCCGTCCCGGATGCCGGCCTTCTGGCCCCGATCGCGGCATTCCCTCGGCGGATATGCGAAGCTTACGAGACGCGCCGGTGACCAAGGTCGAGTGGGATGCGTCGGGCGACGAGAAATGATCGTCGTCGAGTGGTCAGCCGTTATCGCAGTGATTCTCCACGAGCCTTCAGCGGCGGCGCTGGCTACCCTGCATGCCGAGGTGTCGCCAGGGCTGCTCCACCGCTATCGCCCTCCGGAACCGGTTCTTCGAGCTTCATATGGGCCGACGGCATAGAGGAGCAGGTCCCGCTCAATTGGCGGGAGAAGAGGCCCACGGCTTCGGTCCGAGCGACGGCGCGCCCGGTACGAGACCCATCAGGCCTCGTCGGGAACCCCTTCTTCGAGCTCGCGCAGCCACACCGCGGCATTAGAATCGGAGGGGGCGCGCCAATCGCCGCGCGGCGACAGCGATCCACCCGACGAAATCTTCGGGCCGTTGGGCAGGGCCGAACGCTTGAATTGCGACATCTGAAAAAAGCGCAGCACAAACACGCGCAGCCAGTGCTTGATTTCGGCAAGGGTGTAGGCGCGCCTTGCCGTTTCGGGAGTGTTGGCGGGCCATGCGCCGCGCTCGGCGTCGTGCCAGGCGTGCCACGACAGATAGGCGATCTTGGATGGGCGGAAGCCGTAGCGCGTCGTGTAAAACAAGTTGAAATCCTGCAATGCGTACGGGCC
>DATKHX010000269.1:0-6275 GCA_035510075.1 Allostellaceae bacterium | reverse complement strand
CGGGGGAAATTCGGCTTCGAGCAGGCCGTGGCAAGCCCTGCCTCGATACTGAAAGGTCGTCTTGCGCGGACTGGTTCCGCGCATCCACGTCTTTGTTTCGAGCACCCGAAGGCGTGGATGACCGGGACAAGCCCGGTCAAGACGACTTATAGGTCGCCGATCGTTGGGGTCCATCCGCGCGCGAGCGTACATTCAAGGGCTGTGTTCATAGGTTCCGGTTTCACGGGCTGCGCCCATGCCCTGGAATGACCGGCTTCGTAATGGAGGCGCGCGCGGCGATCAGCGCAGCGCGGCGGCTGCGCTGCCGCCGAGGCCGGTGGCGATGTTGTCGGCGAGCTTGGCGAGTGCCCGGCTCATCGTTGCGGCGATAGCGGCGGCGTCGGAACCGGAGGCGGGCTCGACGATATCGGCTCCACGCGGGGCGCCGGTCGGCTTGGCATTCTTGTCTAAGGTTTCCCAGCTCGCCTGGAGTGTCACGCGGCCGGTTTTGTCGGCGTCAAAGCGCGAAACCTCGACCGCGACCGTCCGATCGGCCGGCGCCGACGAATCGCCGGCGACCAGCGCCATGCCCGACGGCAGCAGCGGCCGCAGGTCTTCCGCCAGCACGCGCCGCGCCATTTCGTCGAGCGGCCCCGCCCAACGGTCGGATTCGGAATATTCGAGCTGGTTCGGCCCGACTTGGCGGGCGATCTGCGGGCGGTCGAGGGCGCCCGGCAATTTGACTTCGCCGAGCGCCACCGTACGCATCGGGCCGAGCTGCTGCGCGGCCGGCGGATCCGGCTGCGCGCTCAGCTGATAATAATGGCTCGGCGGCGACGAGCCGCATGCCGAGACGATGCCGGCGAGCATCAATGCTGTGAGAGCGCGGTACCTCATTGCGCGGCCTCCTTGCCGCGAAGCAGCGATTCGGGATGGCGTTCGAGGGTATCGGCGAGGACCCGGATCGAGCGCGCGGCGTCCTTCAATTCGGCGAGAGTGCGCGCGAGGTCGTTGCCCGCGGCCGGGTTGTTGCCGAGGACCATTAACGTGCCGTGCAGTTGCTCGGCGGCGCTGTTCAATCGCTGCAGCAGCGGCCCGACCTGAACATCCGCCGTGCGCGTCAGCCGCGCGGCGTTGGCCAAGGTGAGATCGAGATTGTGCAGCGAGCGCTTCGTGTCGGGGCTGGCGACGAGGCCGTCGGCATGGCCGATCATCCCGTCGGCGTGACCGATCATGGTGCGGATCTGCTCCACCAGCTGGTCCAGCGGAAGTGCCGCGAGCTTGTTCATCAGCCGGCTCGCGGAGCCTTCGATCTGCTCGATGCCGCTTGCCTCGACCGTCGGCAATTCGGGGTAGGGCACGGCGCTGGTCAGCTGCGCCGGCGGCGCGTCGGGGTCGAAGTCGAGCGATATCACCTGCTGGCCGGTCAACAGGCTGGCGCTGACCAATTGCGCGCGCAGCCCCTTGGCGATCAGCTCGGAGAACATCCGGTTGGTGGCGGCGACCGCATCCTTCGCCGTCGCGTCGAGATGCTCGCCGCCGACCTTGATCCGATGCGGCGCCACCTCGATCGTCACCGGCACGCGGATCGCGTCGGTCGCCGGGTCGTATTCGAGCCGCACGGCGTTGACCTGGCCGATCGGTTGGCCGCGCAGCTCGACCGGGGTCCCGACATCGACCCCGCGCAGCGAGCCCGCGAACAGCAGGCGGTAATAGACGTGCACCGGCTCGGCCGCCTCGTCAGCGGCCTTCTGGTCGGCAAACAGGAAGAACCTGGAGCCGGGCGGGCTCGGCTTGCCGCGCAGCTCGCTGTCGGGCGTGTCGAAAACGATGCCGCCGCTGACGATCGTCATCAGTGGCGCGGTCGCGATCTTGACGCCTCCCGACCCGAGCGAAACTTCGAGACCGGACGCCACCCAGAAGCGGCTTTCGCTGTGGATCAGCGCCGGATGCGGCGCGTACACAAAGATGTGCAACGCCACCGTGCCGTCGCGATCGGAAAGCTCGTGGCTGGTGACCTCGCCGACCTGCACGCCGTGGAAATAGACGGGCGAGCCGTCGCTGACCTCGGCCAGGCGGCCGGCGATCAGGGTATAGGCCTGGCCACCGACCAGCCCTTCCTTCGGAGGCGGCGTCTCGACCCCGGTAAAGCTGCGGGCGCCAGCCTCGCCCTTGCCCGGCGAGAGGCCGATATAGGCGCCCGAAAGAACCGTCGTCAGCCCCGAGATGCCGCTGAGCCCGATGCGCGGGCGCACCACCCAAAAGGTCGTGTCGGCGCGCAGCAGCGGCTCGGCCTCGCGCGTCATCCGCGCGGTGACGATCGCGCGCGAGTGGCCGGGGCTGAGCCCCACCCTGGTCACCTTGCCGAGATCGACATCCTTGTAGCGGACCGTCGTCCGGTCGGCTTCGATGCCTTCGGCGGTTTGCAAGCTGATCGTGATTTCCGGGCCGCGCTCGATCAGCGCGCGATAGCCGAGCCAACCGGCGATCAGCAACGCCACGATCGGCACCGCCCAGACCCAGGGCAGGCCGGCCCACCGGCTCGGCTCGGGCGGCGGCGGGTTCTCCGGGACCGGGCCCGACGGGTCGGAGCCGCTCACCCCCGCCTCCGCATCGCCGCGTCCCACATCAGCCGCGGATCGAAGGCGTCGGCGGCGACCATGGTCAACACGACGACCGCGGCAAAGCTCGCGATCCCGGGCCCGGGCTCGACCGTGGTCAGAGTTCCGAACTGCACCAGCGCTACAACGATCGCCACGACAAAGACGTCGATGTTCGACCAGCGCCCGATGTAATCGATAAAGCGATAGAACGCGGTGCGCTGGCGCAACAGCCAGGCCGAGCGCGTTCGGATCGCGACCAGGCACCAGGTCAACCCGGTGAGCTTTAAGACCGGCACGACGACCGAGGCGAGCAGGACGAGGAGTGCGAGCGGCCATAGGCCGGCCTGGGCGAGGTCGCGCACGCCGCCCATGATCGTGTAGGCCTGGCTGCGCCCGAAGCGGGTGATCGTCAGGACCGGAAACAGGTTCGCCGGCAAATAGAGGATAAAGCCGGCGAGGATCAAGGCGGCGGTCGCGGCGAGGCTGCCGGCGCGACGCGGCGCCAGACGCGCGCCGCAGCGCGGGCACCGGCGGCGCTCACCGCCCTGGATGTGCCGGGCGCCGACGACGAGATCGCAGTCGAGGCAGAGGACCCACGGTTCGCCCGGAGCCGGCGAATATTTAGCCGGATCGTCGATCGCGTTCCAAACGCGCTCTTGGCCGAGCGTCTGCTCGATCAGCACCTGCACCAGCACGAATGCCGCGAGCGCATAGCCGCCTGCCCGTACCGTGACCGTGGCCAATTGATCGAGCCGGGTATAGGCGACGACCGCACCGAGCAGAACAACGTCGAGCATGGCCCATGGGCGCAGGCGGAGAGCGGCGCGCCACATCGCCGCCAACCCCAGCCGCGGGCGCGCCCGGCCGCCCTCCTCGGCGCGCAACCGAACCAGCACGATGACGAGCAGAACGACGCTGAGCGCCGGGACGGCGACCGCGATCAATGCGACCAGCACGCCGACCGCCGAGATCCCGTCGCCATATTGCAGAAGGGACGCGGCGCCGCTGGCGATCAGCCCGCTGCGGCGGTCGCCTTGCAGGCTGATCTCGAACAGCGGAAGGGCGCTCGCCAGCAGCAGCAGAATCGCGCCGGCGACGGCGAAAGCGCGGGGATCGGCGAGAGCGACGGAAGGCGCCTGCCACAACCTCGCCCGGCAGCGCCGGCACAGCAGCCGGCGGGATCGCAGCAGATCTTCCGAGGCGCGGTAGATCTGACCGCAATCGCGGCAGGCGAGAACAATTTCGGGCATCGCGGGGCTAAATGTTCTGTTGCGCGTTGGGCCGTAAACACCCGGATACCGGGATTGCGTTCCCGCGCCGCGCCGCTTATATCTGGCGCGTCGGTCTACCGACTATGGCGATACACGGCTTATGGAATAAGCGTTGCGGACCCGGGGGCAGTACCCGGCGCCTCCACCACCTCCACTCTCTTCCGAGGGGGCGAAACAGGCTCGACGCGCGTGGTAAAGGTAAGATCCGTCGCCCGGCATGATACCACCGTTATCGGGTCACAATCCAACTGCGAACGACAACTTCGCAACAGAGGCGCTTGCGGCCTAACCCTTAGCGGGGTGAAAGCTTAGAGCAAATCGCGGTCCGAGGGGCACCGGGCAACAGAAGCCCCTCACTCGCCGTTGCCGCGTTCCCGACTGGCCGAATTCCAACGGCCGAATCCTAACGAACGAGCCGCCGAAGATGGCCCAGGATCTCTTCCACTACGACAAGATGGTCGAGACGGCACTGCGCGGAGTTGCCCGCGAGGCGCTGGCGCGGGCGGCGCGGGACGGGCTGCGCGGCGGGCACCATTTCTACGTCAGCTTTCGCACGGGGGCGCCCGGCGTCGTCCTGCCGTCGCAGATTCTGGCGAAGTACCCCGAGGACATGACGATCGTGCTGGAGCACCAGTTTTGGGGTCTCGAGGTCGGCGACGCCGCGTTCTCGGTGACGTTGAGCTTCAGCAATCGGATGGAGCGCCTGACGATCCCGTTTGCGGCGATCACCACCTTTGCCGACCCCTCGGTCAAATTCGGCCTGCAGTTCGAGCCGCACTCGGAGGCGCTGTCGGACGCGTCGGCGGCGCCGCCGGCGACTTCCGCGCCCGCGGCCGAAAACCACGAAGCCGCACGGCCGGAGGCGGAAATCGTCACCCTCGACCGGTTCCGCAAGCGCTAGCCGCGGCTTGACGCAGGGCCGCAAACGGCGATCCTGCGGCGGAATTGGATCGCGGAGCGAGCTATGAGCGACACCCCCTATCACGAGCTTTTCCCGCTCGGCGCGGACGCGGCGCCCTACCGCAGGCTCACCGGCGAACATGTGTCGACCGGCAGCTTCGAGGGGCGGCGGATCGTCAAGATCGAGCCGGAGGCGCTGAGCCGGCTCGCGGCGCAGGCGTTTGCCGATTCCGCGCACCTGCTGCGGTCCGGCCATCTGGCCTCGCTGCGCGCGATCCTCGACGACCCCGAGGCCTCGTCAAACGACAAGTTCGTCGCCTTCGACCTGCTCAAAAACGCCAACATCGCCGCCGGCCGGGTGCTGCCAATGTGCCAGGACACCGGCACCGCGATAGTGATGGGCAAAAAGGGGCAGCAGGTGTGGACCGAGGGCGACGACGCTGCCGCGATCTCGGCCGGCATCCGCCGCACCTACACCGAGACCAATCTGCGCTACAGCCAGGTGGCGCCGTTGTCGATGTACGAGGAGGTCAACACCGGCGACAATCTGCCGGCGCAGATCGACCTCTATGCCGAGCCGGGCGAGGCCTATAAATTTCTGTTCATCGCCAAGGGCGGCGGCTCGGCCAACAAGAGCTTTCTGTACCAGCAGTCGAAAGCGGTGCTGAACCCGAAATCCTTGCTCAAATTTATCGACGAGAAGGTTCGCACCCTCGGCACCGCCGCCTGCCCGCCCTACCACCTCGCGATCGTGATCGGCGGCACCTCGGCCGAGATGAACCTGAAAACCGTCAAGCTCGCCAGCTGCCGCTATCTCGACAGCCTGCCGGCGGAGGGCAACCGCTGGGGCCAGGCCTATCGCGACCGCGCCTTTGAAGAGGAAGTGCTCGAGCTGACGCGCGGGCTGGGGATCGGGGCGCAATTCGGCGGCAAGTATTTCTGCCACGACGTGCGGGTGATCCGACTGCCGCGGCACGGCGCCAGCCTGCCGATCGGGATCGGCGTGTCGTGCTCGGCCGACCGCCAGATCCTCGGCAAGATCACCGCCGAGGGGGTGTTTCTCGAAGAGCTCGAAACCAACCCAGCGCGCTTCCTGCCCGAGATCGACGAGGCGACGCTCGGCGGCGCGGTGGTGCCGATCGACCTCAACCGGCCGATGGCGGAGATCCGCCGCACGCTCTCGCAATACCCGATCAAGACGCGGCTCAGCCTGAGCGGGCCCTTGATCGTGGCGCGCGACATCGCCCATGCGAAACTGCAGGAGCGGCTCGACCGCGGCGAGGGTCTGCCCAACTACGCCAAGAACCATCCGATCTACTACGCGGGCCCGGCCAAGACGCCCGTAGGCTACGCCTCGGGCTCGTTTGGGCCGACCACGGCTGGGCGCATGGACAGCTATGTCGACGCCTTCATGGCGGCGGGCGGCAGCTTTGTCACCCTTGCCAAGGGCAATCGCGGCGGCGAGGTCCGCGACGCCTGCCGCAAGCACGGCGGATTTTATCTCGGCTCGATCGGCGGGCCG
>DATKHX010000268.1:0-11316 GCA_035510075.1 Allostellaceae bacterium | reverse complement strand
GGTCGAGGCGCCGTAGGGCACGCCCTTGAACGCATAGATGCCGGCCTCGCGGGCGCCGCGCAATTTGCCCGAAACGCTTTCGACGACCGGCGCCGACCCGGCCTCCGCCGTGGCGATGTCGTTGGCCATTCGACCTCTCCCTGATAATTCCCCGCGCAGCTGGCGGCAGTGTAGTGAGAAATCGGTCGCGCCAGAAGACAGGTTGCTGCGCGGCTTTCGCCGGCGACGGCGCGCCTTTATGCTGGCACGCAGCGCAACCCACCCTCAAGGAGATTAGCCACATGGCCTTTTACGAATTGCGCCAATACAAAGTTCTGCCCGGCAAGATGGACGAATGGGTCCAGATCATGGAGGAGGAGATCATCCCCTTCCAGGTGTCGAAGGGCATGGCGATCACCGGCAGCTATCGCGGCGAGACCGACGATTCCTGCTATGTCTGGATGCGCCGCTTTGAGAGCGAGGCCGAGCGGGAGGCGCTCTACAAGGCAGTCTACGACAGCGACTATTGGAAGACCAAGATCGCGCCACGGGTGCCGAACTGCCTCGACCGCAGCGCCATGGTCGTTACCCGCATTGTCCCGACACCGAAATCGACGGCGCAGTAGGTGCCCTGGGACACCGTTCAAGCAGTAGGTGTCCTGGGACACCGTTCAAAAGGCACATTAGTGCGACGAATCGAAGGCTTGTCCGATTCAGTTGCCGCAATTTCCACTGGTCATCCTGGCGCAGGCCGTTGTCGTCACTCGGCGGCGGACCGATGGGAGAGGCGGGCGAGCTCGGTGGCGAGATAGCGGGCGAGGGTGTCCATCGCGGAGCGGCCGGCGTGGGCTTCGGCCTCGGGGTTGTAGTTGGTGTTGGTGTTGACGTCGTAGGTGTAGACCGTGCCGGCGAGGTCGGTAACGAGCTCGATCCCCGCGACGCCAATGTCGTTGGCGGTGAGAAACGCCTCATAGCGGCGTTTCAAAGCTGCGTCGATGTCGTCGACGATCGTGAATTTCGCGCGCGGCTGATCAGGCTCCGCGGAGCCAGCCGGCCAGAACGCATCGCCGACGGCGCAGACATCCGCCGGGCACAGCTCGAACCCGTCGCTGGTGTCGACTTCGACCGCGTACATGAACCGGCCGCCGACGAATTCGGCGCGGGTGATCAGCGGCACGGGCGCGCGGATGTATTGCTGCAACAGATGGAGGCCGTCGACCGGCGGTTCGTAATCCGGGCCGTCGAGGTAGTCGGCCAATGCCTCGACCGTGTGAAACAGCCGCACGCCGAGCCCCTTGCCGCCACGGTTCGGCTTGAGGATGAACGGGCCGCCGTCGAAATGCCGGCGCACCGCCTCGACGAGCAAATCCTTGCCGGCGACGAGGACCGTGTCCGGGGTGCGGATGCCGGCGGCTTCGAGCGCGGCGTACTGGCGCGCCTTGCTGATTTCGAGGTCGAGCGCGCGGCTCCCATTGACGACGCGGCGCCCGTGCCGTTCGAGCCAGGCCAACACCGACGCAGTCAGCTCGGCGGCATAGCGATGGCCGCGCGTGTGCGACGAGGCGCTCATCCGATTGTAGAAGACGCCCGCGGGCGGCGGCCGCGACAGATCGAAGACTCCTCGGTCGAGAAACCAGTCGCGCCACGGCAGCCCCTGCCGACCCAGCGCCTTGGCCAACGGTTCGAGCCAAGCCGCGTTCTCATGGATCACATGGATGCAGGTCATTCTCGCCACCTCTCCTCTGCGGCGCTCAGATAAGTTGCACAGGATACTACGCGTCAATAGACTCTATTTGGCATATAAAATATGTTGATTCTGCTTGCCATACTGGAGATGCTCATTTACGGACCCGCTGCAAAAGGCAGCCAGCGGCTGGATCCTGGCGCTGGTTCGATCGGGGCGAGGGTGCCTCGACCGGCGTTCCGTGTCGCAAAATTTGATCCGATGTCTGCCTCCTTTTCCGATGCTTGGCCGGGCTGATCCTCGGCGCCGCCGCGGTTTTCATCATCGAGACGGCGCCGCCGCCGAGCAACGCCATGCCATGGATAAGGCCGAAATACGACAACACGGCACCGGCGCCGGCGAACACCGCGGCACGCTCGAATTGCCGGTCGCCGCCCCTCTCAAAACTCCATGTCGAGCTCTTCGAGTTCGTCGGGCTCGGCCAACGCCGCCTCGCGCCAGGCGATCATGTCGGGCTGCGCCAAGATGCGGTCGCAGTAGCCGGCGCAATCGCGATCGAGCTTTACGTCATAAGTCAGAAAGCGGGTCGCGACCGGCGCGTACATCGCGTCCGCCATCGTCGCTTTGCCGAACAAAAAGGGCCCGCGATGCTCGGCAAAGCATTCCCGCCAGATCCCGATGATACGATCGATGTCGGCCTGCGCCCCCGACCAGACCTTGAAGCCCGCGTGACGGGCTTTGAGGTTCATCGGCAATGCCGAGCGCAAATTGGCAAACCCCGAATGCATCTCGCCGCAGATCGAGCGGCAGCGCGCGCGGGCGGCATGCGCTTTCGGCAGCAATCCCGCTTCGGGTCGGATCTCGTTCAGGTATTCGGCGATCGCCAAGGTGTCCCAGATGCGGATACCGCGATGCGTCAGGCAGGGCACAAGGATCGACGGCGACAGCAGCAAGAGCTCGGCACGGTTCGCCGGATCCTCGACCGGCACCACCTCTTCGGCAAACTCCAACCCGGCCATCCGGCACAACAGCCAGCCGCGCAGCGACCAGGAGGAATAATTCTTGCTGCTGATCGTCAGGACAGCCTCGGTCATTTACCGTGGTCCTTTCATGGCGGGCAGACGAGATGGCGCTCGATTGTCCCACAATCGCTCTTCGGATGCCAAACGGCCCCGCAAGCGGCGGGCCAATTCATTATCCTGAAGGTTTTGAAACAAGGCTGGCAGCGCGCGATGATTTATCAGGACTTTCAGACCTATGCCGACACCGTTGCGCCATTGCGCGGCCTCGCGAACATGGCTGCCGCAGCACTCGCCAACCCTGTGCCAGGAATTTCGCGCAACGCCGTCCAGCGGGTCATCGCCGCGATCTGCGAGTTGATCGCCCGCACTGGGCTCAGTCATCGCCGGCCCGCCTTTGGTGTCGACCAAGTCGTGGTCGGCAACCGATCGGTCGCCGTGCGCGAGGTTGTAGCCCATCGCACCGCCTTCGGGACCTTGAAGGCCGCTCGCCGTCACCCGTGCCGCCGCTGGAGCTCCCAACGCGTGAAACTGCAGGGCAACATGCGAGCCAAGTCCGCCTTGTTGCCGAGCGGCAATACCCAGAGCCGAACCATCCGGCTGAAAATCAGCCATTAGCGCCAGATGTGCCCAAATGCCGGTCAGCTGCGCTGTTGCCGCCGTGCATCTCCGCCGCGCTCGTCTCGCGCTCGCGTGGTATAGGGTTGCGCAACCTCGGACCGCGTCCCCCGACCCATCCTGCAGGAGTTTCGATGTCGAGCATTACGCCGCTTTCCGGTCTCGTCGTGATCGAGATCGGGCACAGCATTGCCGCCCCTTATGCCGGGATGATCATGGGCGAACTCGGCGCCGAGGTCATCAAGATCGAGAACCCGCGCACCGGCGATGCCGCCCGTGGCTGGGGCCCGCCCTTTGCCGAGGGTGCGGCCACCTGTTTTCACGCGGTCAATCGCGCCAAAAGCGGGATCACGATCGACCTCGCCGATCCGGCGGAGGCTGCAAAGCTGAAAAAACTGATCCTCGACCGCGCCGACGTCGTGGTTCACAATCTGAAGTTCGGCGCACTCGACCGCTTTGGACTGTCGGCCGAGGCGCTGCTCGCCGAAAAGCCGAGCCTCCTTTACTGCAATCTCGGCGCGTTCGGCGCCGTCGGGCCGATGCGCGAACGGCCGGGCTACGACCCCTTGATGCAGGCTTATGGCGGGCTGATGAGCCTGATGGGCGAGGACCGGCGGCCGCCGGTGCGGGTGGGCGTGTCGATCGTCGACCTCGCCACCGGCATGTGGGCGGTCATCGGCATCCTTGCGGCATTGGCCGAGCGGCAACGCACGGGCCGCGGCGGGTTGATCGATACCTCGCTCTACGAGAGTGCCCTCGCCTGGATGACGATCCCGATCGCGGCTTACCTCGTCGATCGCAAGATCCCGGCCCGGCAGGGATCGGGTGTCGAGATGATTGTGCCGTATCAGGCCTTTGCCACGGCCGATGGCTATTTGATGGTGGCGGCGGGCAACGACAATCTGTTCCGCCGGCTGTGCGGCGTCATCGCGCGGCCTGATCTCGTCGACGACCCGCGCTTTCGCAGCAACAAAGACCGGGTCGTCAATCGCGCCGCGCTGATCGCCATCCTCGACGACATTTTTCCGGCCCAGTCGATCGCCGTTTGGCAAGAACGGCTCGACGCCGCCGGCATCCCCAACGGGCCGATGCACACCGTCGACCAGGTCGTCGACGATCCGCAGACGGCGGCGCTCGGCATCATCCAGCAACTGGCAGCCAAGCATTCGGCAGGAGGCCCGCTGTCGCTGGTCGGCCTGCCATTGTCCTTCGACGGCATCCGGCCGTCTTTTGCAAAGGCGGCGCCTGTCCTCGGCGAGGACAACGCGACATGGGCCGATCGCAACCGATGAAGGCTTGCGGCGCCGGGGTCGCCGCCGCTCTGTTCTGCGTGGCGCTCTGCGCCTGCGCACCGATGACGCCGCCCGCCAGCACCGGCGCCGTCAAGGCGACCAGCACCGGCGCCGTCGCCGTGCGCGAACATTTGTCGGGGCGCTATCTGGCGCTGATCGGCCCCAAGGCCCAGCACGATCCGCCCTATCTCGACCTGCCGGAGACCAATTATTTCTGTCTGCGCAGCTTTATCGACCGTCAGACCGGCGAGAGCGCGCACCAGCTCTATGTCGCCGCCAGCTATGACGCCAAGCGCGACTGGGACGCCGCACGTGACGGCAGCGGACAGGAGCTCAGGTTTATTCCGATCAGCCGCGCCGAGATCACGTGTGCCGGAAAGGATAATTGTTCCTATGCGGAGGAGTTCGCCGCGAACATTCCCGAAAGCGAGTTGCGCGACAACCCGAGAGGATTCTCGGTCAGCTTCACCGACCGCAACGGTGATAAGCAGACGATCGCGGTTTCAGCCGAGCAGATCGCGGTACAGCTCGCCGCCCTCGCAGCGCGCCGAAAAAATGATTTCGCCTCGCCGCCCCCGGCCGCGCCGGGATCGTTGCCTTAGCGGGATCGGGGTCCCAAAGAGCGTTTGCTAAAAACCGTAAGCAGCCTCGGCCTCGGTCTCGGCTCTCGCAAAGGCGTCGACCGCGGTCTGGCAGTTGGGTGTCGCCGACGCCGTCAAATTGCCTGGCCCGGCGCAGCTGGGGTCGTGGCGCGGGATGACGGCGCCCATCAAGCTCTGCTGCTGCGGCGACGTCACATGCCGAGAGGCCAGCGCTTGGACTCCGGCGAACAGCAATACAAAAACGATCGCCATCGCCCAGGCCGAAGCGATGACCCGCCAACCACCCAAATAGCGCTCCGCGATCCCGGGCTCGCGTTCTTCCAACATATATTCCGGCATGGCGGCACCCATCGGTTAGACCCATTGCTGCACTGCAAGATATAGGCAAAGGCCGCTGACCTAGACAGGCGGGCTACGACATGGCTGCCCTGCGCTTCACATATACGTGAATATCTATTATGCATACCATTCATATACGCGTGGAAGGCCCCGATACCCAATTGTTTGGCCGGGGACAAAAGATGGTGCGCCGCGGCTTCGATAAATGAAGCTAAGATGGCCGGTGAACGGCGACGCCGAAGCGAGGGAGCAAGGGACAGTGCCCAACGACACGCACAGCCGCCTGATCCGCGACCAATTCACCCGCCAGGCGATGCCGTTCAGCACCGCGAGCCCGATCACCGATGCCGTGGCCTTGCAGATGATCGTCGACGCTGCGGCACCGGGTCCGGCCGACACCGTGCTCGATGTGGCTTGCGGCGGCGGCATCGTCGTTTGCGCCTTTGCGCCGCACGTTCAGCAGGCGACCGGCATCGACATGACCCCGGCGATGCTCGACCGGGCTCGCGCGCTCGCCGCCGAAAAGCAGGTCGTCAACGTCGGCTGGCGAGAAGGCGACGTGACCGCCCTGCCGTTTCCCGACGGCGCCTTCACGATCGTCGTGACCCGCTTTGCCGTGCACCATTTCCCCGATCCCTCGACGGTGATCCATGAAATGGTGCGGGTCTGCGCGCCCGGCGGACGGGTCATCGTCGTCGACACCTGCGCCTCGCCCGACCCCGTCAAAGCGGCCGAGTTCAACCGCCTCGAAAAATTGCGCGACCCGTCGCACATCCGCGCCTTGTCGCTCGCCGAATTGCAGGGCCTATTCGACAGAGCCGGGCTGGGCGAGCCGCGCGTTGCGTTTTCCGAGCTGCGCGACGAGGTGCGAAACCTGCTGGCCCGGTCGTTCCCGAACCCCGGCGACGAGACCGAGATCGTCGACATGTTCGCCGCCTCGGCCGACGACGACAGCCTCGGCATCCCGGTGCGGCGCGACGGCGAGCGGATCGAATACGCCTATCCGGTCGCGATTCTCGCCGCCCGGCGCCACTAGCGAGCGCCTCGATCCGATCCGATGCCGCCCATATAATGGGCCGCGGTTGCAGCGGAGGCGGAGCATGAAGTTCGGGCTATTCGGCGGGGCGCGAGCCAAGGGCGGGCCGGCCGGCGACAGCTCTGCTTATCACGACTTCGTCAATTACGTTGTCGAGGCGGAAAAGCTGGGCTTTTCGAGCGTCTTTCTGGTCGAGCACCATTTCACCGGCTTTGGCCAGGTCTCGGCGTCGATGAGCCTCTTGGCCTATCTGGCGGCGCGCACCGAGCGCATCCGGCTCGGCACCGCGGTCGTCGTCCTGCCGTGGCACAACCCGATCCTGATCGCCGAGCAGGCGGCCACACTCGACCTCTTGTCGAACGGGCGGCTCGATTTCGGGGTCGGCAAGGGCTATCGCAGCTACGAATTCTCGGGCTTCTGCATCCCGCCCGAGGAGGCGACCGAGCGGTTCGACGAGGCGATGGAGGTGATCCGTAAGGCGTGGGCCTCGCCCGGCCGGTTCTCCTATCGCGGCAAGCGCTGGCGCTACGACAACGTCGTCGTCGAGCCGAGCCCGATCCAGCAGCCGCACCCGCCGTTTTGGCTCGGCGCGGGCAGCGCCGAGTCGATCCGCCGCGCGGCGCGCGAAGACTACAACCTGCTGCTCGACCAGATCGCGCCGACCGATTTGATCATCGACCGCGTCGCCACCTTCCGGCAGGAATGCGAGCGCGCCGGGCGCGGCTGGGACCCGATGTGGGTCGGGGTCACCCGCGGGTTGCAGATCGTCCACAACGACGAGGAGCGACGGCGCGCCGTCGCCACCCGCCGGCAGGTGCTGAAGAACATCGGCGACCTCGCCCGCGGCCCCGGCGCCGAGCGCTACGCCCAGATCAAAGAGGACGAGGATCGGTTCGTGCTCGACGACGCGCCGCTGCTCGGCACCCCCGAGGAGATCATCGCTCGGCTCAAAAAGCTCGAAGCGGGCGGGGTCGAGAACGTGCTGTTCGCGGCAGCCGGCGCCTCGGTCGCCGGTCTGCGCACATTCGCCGAAGAGATCATGCCGGCCTTTTCCGACGCGCCGCTGTCGCTGGCCCAGGTGTGATGCGGGACAGGGTCTATATAGAGAGATGATCGAGCAAAGGGCAGCGGTGTCATTGCGAGGAATGGAGCGACGAAGCAATCCTGACTAAGCGCCGCGCCGCGGCCCGAGATTGCTTCGCTGCGCTCGCATGACCGAATCCGAGACTTGCGGTCCGACCTAATCGAAAACCGTTCAGGTTAGTAGTCGTAATTGTAGTTGAGTCCGATGCCGGTGCCGTTGTTCTGGCCGGCTTCGGTGTCGACGGTCACGTGATGCCCGAGATCGACCTCGACCGTCACCTTGCTGGTCGGCGGCGATACCCCTTGGCTGACCCCGACCGACACCCCCGGTGCGATGTATTTGCCGGCGCTGACCGCGGTGGTGCTCGTCGTCGTGGGCGTCACGACGCTGGGGTTCAGGATGCTGCCGGCCGCGCCGGCCGGCCCTTGGCCGAGCCGCAGCCAGTCGAGGCCGAGACCGCCGCGCAACCGGTCGAGCACGCCGGGCCCACCGCCGCTAAGAGCGGCGGCGGCCTGGGCCAGCTCCAGCCCCTGCCCCGCTGTCATCTGCCGGACCCCGGTGCCAAACAGCAAACGGGCCAGGATCTCGTCTCGCGGCAAGGCCGGGATTGAGCTCAAGGCCACGGTCGGCGCCGACGCCAAGCCGCTAATCGTGACGTCGGCGGTGATATCGGCAGCACTCGCCTCGGCAACGATGTCGAGCGCCGGGTCGATCCGAGCGGTGCCGTCGAACGTGATCGTGCCACGGATCAGCCGAAAACTTTTGCCGAGGAGCGCGTAGCTGCCGCGGTTCGCGATCAAGGTGCCGGCGATTTTAGGTGCCGCGGCGGTGCCGGCGATCTTGAGCCGGCCGCTCCACTGGCTGTCGAGCCCGTGCCCCTGCACCAGGACCGGTCCGGAAAGCCTGAGGGTGATGTCGAGCGTCGCGGGAAGGGTCGGCGCTGCCGCTTGAACCCGAGGGCCCGGCGGTTTCCGGCCGTTGATCTCGGTCACGTTCAGCACGACGACGTTCGGCGGCAGGCTGTTCGGCAGGTTGACTGAAGCGCGATCGATAGTCAGCGGTGCTGTGATCTTAAGCGCCGCCAATGGTCCGGTGACGGAAACGGTGCCGCTCGCCGTCGCCAGCCCCTCGTCGCGTGCGGCGACCCGGAAATTGGCGAGGGTGGCCGACAATTGCGCGCTCGGACCCTCGGTTCCGCCCAGCACCAGGCTGCCCTGTGCCTTCAGCGAGCCGCCGTCGCCGTCGCTTGCCGAGAGCGTCTCGAGGCGGAAGCGATCGCCGTTGCCGACGAGATCGGCGCTCAGATCCTTCAGCACCGCACCGCTCGCCAAATTCTCATAACGCGCATTCGTCAATTGCAACCGGCCGCTGGCGACTGGCGCCGCGACCGTGCCTCCGACCGACACGTCAGCGGCGAATTGCCCGCCCAGCCGGTCTTCGCCAAGCGGCAGCAGATCAGCGAGCCGGCCGATCTCCCCTGAACCCCGCAGGCTGACGGCGAGCCGCCCCTCCCTTGGCACCGAGATTCCGATTGGCGCCGGGCTCAGCAGCAACGGCAGCGATCCGGTGAACGCCATCCGGTCGCCATGCAGCCCGGTGACCTGCCCTTTCAAATCGACGGTGCGGCCGTTCCAGTCGCCTTCGACCGTCAGCCCGAGCCGCGGCGTCTGCTCCTGTTGCGACATGGCGAGCGACAGACCGGCCGCGTTCAGGCTGAAACGCCCTTGCGGCGAACGCAGGCTGCCGCCGAGAGTGGCTGCGAGGGAAAGATCACCGTGCATTTCGGGGTGGCCGACCAAGCGTGCCCCCGCAGCGATCGGCAGATTCGAAGCGTTCAACAGGAACGACACTGCGTCGCTTCGGATCGAGCCATTGCCGGTGATCCGGCCTTGCCCGAAGCGCAGTGCGAGGTGCGAGAGCGAGAGGTCGTGGCCGTGGCGCGACAAGTCGAGCGGCTGCTCCAGCGCGAAATGCTCGCTGCCGAGCGAGCCCGTCAACCGGGACAGGTGCAGTTCGGCGGCGGCGGTCGTCGACCCGCCTTGGCCGGCGAACGCGACACTCAACGGGTGACCGTCGGCACTGCCTTGGAACGCGAACCGGCCGGGGCCCTGGCTGTCGAATGTCGCGGTCGCAGTCGTGAAATCGAGGGCATTCGAACGAACCGCGCTCAACGCCAGGCGGCCCGTGCCGGACGGAGCGCGCCACAAATCGGCGAGCCGCGCCGTAATCGCGAGACGGCCGATCTCGGTACGAGAGGCGCCGGTGCCGGCCGCAAGACGCGCTCCGTCGACCGTGAGGTCGAGCGCTTGCCTGCCGCCCGCCGCAGCAAGCCGGGCGGTCAAATCGAGGCTGCCGCCTAGTGGTCGGCCGGCGAGCGCCGACCAGCGCGACAAATCGGGCAGGCGGGCGGTCAGCGGCCCTTGGACGAGCCCGCCGGCAAAGGCGATCCGCAAATCGCCGGCAATCGTGCTGTCTGCCGCCGTCAGCCTCAGATTGTCGACGGCAAGAGCAGTATGTCCGATCGGCGCTGCAATCAGCGCCAGCCGGCCGGCGAGCCCACCCGCGCGAAAGCTGCCGTCGATGTCCGCCTTTGGCTGCGACAGATCGGCGACGACACCCGACAACTGCAGGCGATCGATCGAGGCGCCAGCAACGGCGAGGTTATTCCCGTCGATTTCGGTTTGCAGATGCAGCCGGTCGAGCGGCCCCTGCGCCTTGAGCCCGGCCGAGACCGCGCCCGCGATTTCAAAGCCGAGCGTTGGACGCAGAGGTTCGAGCCGCGGGATGTCGACCGACAGCGTTGCGGTCACGCCGTGCGATGCCGGATCGAACTGGGCGTTGCCGGTGAGCTTGGCGGCAGCCCCGGTCAGTGCGAGATCATCCAGGGAGACGACCCCCGCTTCGTCGCGGCGAATGGCACCGGAAAAAGCGGGCATGCCGCCGAGGAGAGCATCGGCGGCGGTGACGCCGGTGCGCAGCCCGTTCGCGTCGCCGGTGAAATGCACCTCGCCAACCACTCCCCGAGCGGCGGCGGCGAGATGCCCGAAGCCGTTCAGCTCGACCCCGCCGCCTTGCACCTCGAACCGCGCCAGCTCGACGGCGCGCGCGCTGCGATCGGCGGTTGCGGCGAGGGACCAGCCGATCCTCTCGCCGAGGCGCGATGCCAACACACCGCCGGCAGGCAGCACGAACCCCGTGATTTGGCCGGATGCGTCGACCGCGATGCGGGATTGCGGGTCGTCGAGGGCGCCGGTCGGCATCGCCGATGCATGCGCCTCGATCGCCTCGGCCGCAGAGCCGAAAGCCTTGATCTCGGACGCGGAGAAATCGGCCTTGACCGAGGGGCGACGCTCGCTGCCGCTCAGTTCCGCGGTCATCGTCGCCGACCCGCGGAGTCCGCCGCCGGCGATGCCTTCCAGGTTTGAAAGATCGGACAGCTCGCCGTGCAGATACGCGGCTATTGCCTGGTCGGGGCCGCCAAACGCGGCGTTGCCCGACACCGCGCCGGATCCGGTTGCGAGCTCGAAGTGATCGAACGTGACCTGGTCCCCAAAGCTCGCGTGCAGCGACAGCGCCGCATGGTCGCCGACGAGCGGCGCGAGATCGGGCGGCAGCAATGGCGCCAAATCGGCCCTCGCGGCCAAGCCCAGAGCCGTCTCGCTA
>DATKHX010000267.1:0-6399 GCA_035510075.1 Allostellaceae bacterium | reverse complement strand
ACGAGCAAAACCGGCGCACCCAGCCCCCGCCGCCAGGCGGTGGTGTTGGGCGCATTTCGCAGCTCGGCATCGTTGACGTAATCGGTGCGCTCGCCGCCGATATCCGCCTGGGTAATGAAGTTGGCTGTGTGCAGCGGCTCGCTATGGTTCGGGTCGGTCGTCGGGAACAATTTACCGACCAGCGACAGCGATCGCTCGCGGCCGCGCCGTGTCGCATTGCAGCAGGTCGAGTAGCGTCCGATCAGCACGGCCTGGCTGTCCTTTCGGAAATAGCCCGAATACGGGGTTTCCTCGGTAATTTCCCATAGTCCGGTGAGGCAGATGCCGTTGGGATGAAGCAGGCGGCGAAAACCCTTATCATCCGGACCCCAGCGCAAATCGGCCCCGGAATCGACAGCTCGCATAACCGCCTGCCGAAAGAAGTATGGCAGCCCCGACCTCACGGCTCCGCGCAGCACGCTCGACAACGTCACCCGGTAGGCCGGCCATGGCGGCTCGCCGGCAGCACCCCAAACCCTTTGGTAAGGGTTGGCGAACACCGCGTCGCGAACCTCCGAAAAGCGCGATCCCCTATAGGCGCGGTCTTCTTCCGTCACCTGCTCGGTTCCGAAGTAGCGCGGTCCCATTGCTGTGTCCTCCCGTCGCGTTCAATTCGACTGAACGGCGGTCAAGGATAGCCCGGGCGCTGCCGGTCAAGGCTACGGGTTGACGCGCGCCTCGGCGATCGCGCGTCGTGGGCGGGTCGCAATCGGCCGCGCGTAGGGCGCGCCTTCAAAAGCGCCTTCTATTGGCCGTGGCCCAGTCCACCCCGCGCAGATGAGCGCGTCTCGCGCATCGCACCGTCCGGCTCGTCTTTCGGGCGGCACTGCGGCATAAAGAGGGAGATGCGGCAGCCGGTTGCGATCGCTCAGGACCTCGTGCTCGTCGGCGGTGGGCATGCCCATGTCCGCGTGCTGAAAGGCTTTGGCATGCGGCCGATGGCTGGGGTGCGGGTGACCCTGATCGCCAGCGATGTCGAGACCCCCTATTCCGGCATGCTGCCGGGATGGGTCGCCGGCCATTACGATTTCGAGGAATGCCACATCGACCTCGGCCGGCTGGCGCGGTTTGGCGGCACGCGGCTGATCCGCGACGAGGCTACCGGGATCGACCGCGGCGAGCGCCGCCTCATGTGCCGCGCCCATCCGCCGATCCGCTGGGATTTCCTGTCGCTCGACATCGGCTCCGCACCCCGCGCAAATGATGTTCCGGGTGCGGCCGAGCACACCGTCGCGGCCAAGCCGATCGCCCAATTCGCCGCGCGCTGGGAGGCGCTGATGGCCCGCGCCCGACACATGCCGCGGCTGCGGCTCGCCGTGGTCGGCGGCGGCGCCGGTGGCGTCGAGCTCGCCTTGTCGGCGCAATATCGACTGGCCCGGCTGTGCGACGGGCCGGTCGAGGTCGCGCTCGTCACCCGTGAGGCGCTATTGCCGTCGCATAACCGCGGCGTACGCCGGATGTTCGAGCGAATCTTCGCGGATCGAAGGATCGCAGTCGTTGCCGGCGATGCCGTTATCCGCGTCGAGCCCGGCATGCTGATCTGTGCGGATGGCCGCCGGGTCGAATTCGACGAGGCGTTGTGGGTGACCGAGGCGGGCGCCGCACCATGGCTTGCCGACACCGGATTGCCGTTGACCGATGGCGGTTTTGTCGTGATCGACGAAACCCTGCGATCGCCCGCCGATCCGCGCATATTCGCTGCCGGCGACGTCGCGACGATGCTTGCCCACCCGCGCGAGAAGGCCGGGGTCTATGCGGTCCGCCAGGGGCCGCCGCTCGCCGCCAATCTGCGTCGTGCGCTGGCCGGGAAGCCGCCGCGTCGCGCGACACCGCAAAAGCGCGGGCTGGCGCTGATCGGCACCGGCGACAAACGCGCCGTTGCCTCGCGCGGACCGTTCGCGGCGCACGGCGCATCGCTGTGGCGGCTCAAGGATCAGATCGACCGCCGCTGGATGCGGCGCTACCGCGAATTGCCGGAAATGCAGTCCGAACCCGGCGAAGAGCCGATGCGCTGCGGCGGCTGCGCCGCCAAGGTGCCGGCAGCGGTGTTGGGCCGGGTCATCGAGCGGCTGCGACCGATGGCGAGCGATTTGGTCGCGATCGGGCTCGACAGCCCCGACGACGCCGCGGTGATCGGGTTCCCCGGTGCGCCGCCCTTGCTGCAGACCGTCGATTTCTTTCGCGCAATGGTGAGCGACCCTTATTTGTTCGGCCAGATCGCCGCCAATCATGCGCTCGGCGACATCTATGCGATGGGTGCAGCGCCCGACACCGCGCTCGCCATCGCGACCCTGCCGCCGGCGCACCCCGCGATCGTCGAGCACGATCTCTTCCACATGCTGCGCGGCGCCCTCGACGTGCTCGAACCGGCCGGCGCAGCGCTGGTCGGCGGCCACAGCGCCGAGGGTGCCGAACTGGCGCTCGGCTTTGCCGTGACCGGGCGCACAGCTTCTGCCGGGAGGTTGCTGCGCAAATCAGGGTTGCGCCCAGGCGACCGGCTGATCCTGACAAAGCCGCTCGGCACCGGCGTGATCCTCGCCGCCGACGGCCGCGCGCTGGCGCCAGCGAAAGCGGTCGCGGACGCGATTGCGGCGATGCTGCAATCGTCAGCCCCGGCTGCTGCCTGTCTTCTCGCCCACGGCGCCACCGCCTGCACCGACGTAACCGGGTTCGGGTTGCTGGGGCATCTGCTCGAGATGCTGCGCGCCTCTGGGATGGACGCGGCGCTCGACCCGGATGCGATACCGGTGCTCGATGGTGCTGCGGCGCTGCTGGCGCAAGGGATCACTACCTCGTTGCATTCGGACAATCTTGCTGCGCTCGCCGCGTTGGATGACGCCGCGCAAACCCATCCGATCGCTCCGCTGCTGATCGATCCGCAGACCGCCGGCGGGCTGCTTGCCGGCCTCTCCGCCGATCGTGCCTCCCGATGCCTCGACGAGTTGCATCGGTTCGGCTATCGCGCCGCTCTGATCGGCCGGGTCGAACGCCCGCATGGCCGCGACCCGCGGGTGCGCCTCGCAGCCGATGCCGGCGCCCTCGTGACCGTCCCCGAGCCGGTCGTCGCGTCATGATTGTGGCGCCGCGCCAGGGCCGCGCCGCGTTGCCGGCGGTCGACGAGATCCTGCGTTCGGACGGCGGCGCGGCGCTGATCGCGCGATACGGCCGGCCGCTTGCGCTCGACGCGGTGAGAGAGGCACTGGCGGCCCGGCGCGAGGCCGGAGAGACGGCCGCGGTCGCGGAAATCGTCGCCGGCAGCGCGGTCACCCTCGACCGGCTGATGCAGCCGTCGCAGCGCCGCGTCTTCAACTTGACCGGCACAGTGCTGCACACCAATCTCGGCCGCGCGCCCTTGCCGGAGGAGGCGATCGCGGCCGCGGCGACGGCGATGCGCGACCCTTCGACGCTCGAATACGATCTCGCAACCGGCCGGCGCGGCGAGCGTGACGACCACATTTCGGGCTGGCTGACCCGCCTGACCGGGGCCGAGGCCGCGCTCGCCGTCAACAACAACGCCGGCGCCCTGGTGCTGGCGTTGAACACGCTCGCCGACGGGCGCGAGACGATCGTGTCGCGCGGCGAGCTGATCGAGATCGGCGGCTCGTTCCGCCTGCCCGACATCATGGCCCGCGCCGGGACAAGGCTGCGCGAGGTCGGCACCACCAACCGCACCCACCTCGCCGATTTCGCCGCGGCGGTCGGGCCCGGCACCGGGCTGATCCTAAAGGCGCACACCAGCAACTACGCGATCCAAGGCTTTACCGCCGCGGCTCCGGCCGCACAGCTGGCGGCCTTGGCGCACAAGCATGCGGTTCCGTTTGTCGAGGATCTGGGCAGCGGCTCCCTGGTCGATCTCGAACCGTGGGGCCTGCCGCACGAGCCGACGGTTGCCGAGGCATTGGCGCAGGGTGCCGACCTCGTCACCTTCAGCGGTGACAAATTGCTGGGCGGCCCGCAGGCGGGGCTTGTCGTCGGCCGCGCCGACCTCGTCGCCCGTCTCGCGAAAAACCCGCTGAAGCGCGCGTTGCGGCTCGACAAGATCCGGCTTGCCGCACTCGAAGCGGTGTTGCGGCTCTACGCCGACCCCGATCGCCTCGCGGCGCGGTTGCCGGCATTGCGCCTGCTCGCCCGCCCGAAGTCCGAGATCGAAGCCGTCGCGCACCGCCTGCTCGTCGCCGTCCGAGGAGCATTCGCCGGCATCGCCGAAATCGAGCTGATCGAGACCCGCAGCCAGATCGGCAGCGGCGCACTGCCGGTGTCGCTTTTGCCGAGCGCGGCCTTGGCCCTGCGTCCGGCCGGCCCGGGGAAATCCGGCGCCGCCGTCGAGGCCCTGGCGCGCGCGCTCCGCGACTTGCCGATCCCGGTGATCGGCCGGATCGAAGCCGGCAACCTCATCCTCGACCTGCGCTGTCTCGAAGACGAACCGTCGTTTCTCGCCCAACTCGGCACACTCGGCGGCGCGCGGCCATGATTCTCGCCACGGCCGGCCACATCGACCATGGCAAGACGGCGCTGGTGCGGGCATTGACCGGGGTGGACGCCGACCGCCTGCCCGAAGAAAAAAAGCGCGGGCTGACGATCGACCTCGGCTTTGCCTACGCGAGCTTGCCGGACGGCACCGAATTCGGCTTTGTCGACGTCCCCGGGCACGAGCGCTTCCTGCCCAACATGCTGGCCGGCGTGCTGTCGATCGACCGGGTGTTGCTGGTCGTCGCCGCGGATGACGGGCCGCGCCCGCAGACGATCGAGCATCTCGACATCCTCGCATTGATCGAGATCGCCGAGATCACCGGAATCGTCACCAAGATCGACCGCGTCCCACCCGAGCGCGCCGCGGCGGTCGCCGCCGAGGTCGCGGAGCTGCTCGCCGAGGCCGGCCATCCCGACAGTTCGATCTTCCCGGTGTCGAGCCATACCGGGGACGGCATCGCCGCGCTGACCCGGCATCTGTGGGAAAGCGCCCGTTGCGCCGAG
This sequence comes from Allostellaceae bacterium, assembly GCA_035510075.1. Taxonomy (GTDB): domain Bacteria; phylum Pseudomonadota; class Alphaproteobacteria; order ATCC43930; family CGMCC-115725; genus AP-15. The sequence continues at coordinate 1,386 of DATKHX010000267.1, read as the reverse complement.
CATGCCCGCGCCACGACGCCGCCCGCGGGTCTGTTTCGCATGGCGATCGACCGCGCCTTTGCCATTCCCGGCATCGGGCTCGTCGTCACCGGCACGGTAAGCGCCGGCACGGTCACGGTCGGCGACCGGTTGATGGTAAGTCCGCGCGGCGTCCCGGCGCGGGTGCGCGGGTTGCACGCGCAGAACCATGCAATCGACACCGCGCGTGCCGGAGAGCGCTGTGCCGTGAACATTGTCGGCTCGTTCCCCGAGGGCGGCGAGCCGCGACGCGGCGACTGGCTGTTGGCGCCCGAACGACATCTGCCAGTGCGGCGGCTCGACTTCTTACTGCGCGCCTCGCGCCATGCCGAGGTGCGGCTGCGCGACGGGCTGCCGGTCCACCTCCATCTCGGCACCGCGGATGTGGTCGGGCGCGTTGCGGTGCTGAGCGGGCGGGCAATCGACCTGGGCGAGACCGGTTTTGTGCAGATCGACCTCGAACAGCCGATCGGCGCATTGCACGGCGACCGCGCGGTGCTGCGCGACCACGCCGCGCGCATCACACTCGCCGGCGGCCGAGTCGTCGACCCGCTGGCGCCGCGCCGCGGGCGGCGGCTGCCGGCGCGGCTCGCCTTGCTCGACGCGATGGCCCCGGCCGACCCGGCCGCGGCGCTGGACAAGATGGTCGCGGTCGCCGGGCTCGCCGACCTCGCCCAATTCGCGCTCTTGCGGAATCTGACGCCGGCCGAATTGGACGCGCTGACCGATGGCGCCGAGTTCCTGCGCGTCGGACCTAAGCAAGCGCCCGTCGCCGTCACCCGCGAACGCCTCGCCGCCCTCGCCGACAGGATTGCCGCCGCGCTCGCGGCTTGGCATCAGGCCCAGCCCGATGCGCTCGGCCCGACCCGGCTAGCGCTATTGGCGGAATTGCGCGGTGCGGCTCCGGAGGCCGCGCTCGACGCGGCGCTGGCGGAGCTCGCCGCTGCCGGGAGGGCGGCGCGTGAAGGCGGAATGTGGCGGCTGCCCGAGCATCGGCCGCGGCTGACCAACGCCGACGAGAAATTGTGGGAGCGCGTGCGCCCGCTGCTCGCCGCAACCGCGTTGCGCCCGCCACGGGTGCGCGAGGTCGCCGCGGCACTCGCTCTGGAGCCCGAGGCGGTCGAGCGTTTTCTGCACCGCGCCGAGCGCCTGGGCCGCGTCGCCAGGGTCGCCGACAACCGCTTTTTTCTGCCCGAAACCCTGGCGCGCCTTACCGAGATTGCATGCGATCTGACCGGGGAGGCACCGGAAGGCGCCTTCACCGCCGCGATGTTCAAGGACCGTTCCGGCGTCGGCCGCAATCTGACCATCCAAATTCTCGAATATCTTGATAGAATGGGCGCCACCCGCCGCATCGGCGACGCGCGC
>DATKHX010000266.1:0-2332 GCA_035510075.1 Allostellaceae bacterium | reverse complement strand
GCGCGGCTGATAGAGGGTGCGGCCGTTGAGCTGCTCCTCGGGTTCGGTCTCGAACATCCAGTTCACCTGCGGGTTGGTGAACGTCTTGGTGTAGCCGAGCGGGATGTGGATCCACGGGTTGCTGTCGCGCCCGCCGGCTTCCAGCAGCAGCACGCGATACTTTCCGGACTCGCTGAGCCGTCCCGCCACCGCGCAGCCCGCCGAACCCGCCCCGGTCACGATGAAGTCGTAAGTCTCGTCGGCCGTCGTCATACGCCTTCCCCAACATCTTCGAGGCCAGGATAGCGAACCGCGCACGTCTGGTGAAGCCCGCGCCCATCGGCAGCGGCGCCGACCCCAGCCGAACGTCCTCGTGATGGGGGCGGTGCATGTTGCCGGCCCTGGCCATCTGTTTCCATGCAATCGCAGGGTGTCGGGCCTTCAGCTCGTCGGGCAGCCTTAAGAAGTTACAGATAGTCCCGCACCCGCTCGATCTCGTTGAGCGCGCTGGCCGGGGAAATGGCCAAAACCTCGTCGAAGCCGATTTGCTCGATCCGCTTCAGGCGTGGGCGGGCGTCGTCCGGCGTGCAGACCAGCGAGACCTTGGCGCGCTCGGCAAGGCTGCCGGGCTCGGGCTTGTTGGTGAGGTCGACGACGACGTTTGCGAGCACGGCGTTGGCGCCCCCCGCCTCACGATAGATCCGCATGCCGTTTTCGAGGTCCTCCCAGCTGCTGTAGAGCCCGGAGGCGATCCAACCCTGGCATTGCTTGGCGGCATAAGTGATCCAGCGCGGATTGCGCCACGCTCCGAGCAGGATCGGCGGCCCGCCCTCGCTGCCCGGCCACGGGGTCAACGTCCCGCCATTGACCGGCTCACCGCGCCACGTGCGCCGCATGGTGTCGAGCGAGGTCATCAAGGTGCGAAAGCGGTGCGCGTAATCGGCCCCGAACAGGTCGAAATCCGCCTGCGTCGAGCCGCTGCCGACGCCGAGCCGCAGCCGGTTTCCCGACAAGGCCTGAACCGACTGAACGCGGTGGGCGAGATCGACCGGATGGCGCAACGAGACTTGCAGCACCGCCGTTCCAAGCTCGACCCGCCGGGTGACGGCGGCGAGCGCGCCGAGCGCCACGATCGGGTCCAACGTGGCCCGGCCGCGGCCGAGCGAGTCCGTCACCCAGATCCCGGGAAACCCAGCGGCCTCGATCCGCCGAACGTAATTGGCGATGCGGTCGAGCGAATGGCCGCGCGGCTCCGCGCCGGGGTGCATAAAGGTCACGACGCTCAGTCGCATGGCCCGTTCCTCAGCGAAGACTCTGGCGTCAAGAACCCCTCCTTTGCCGAATGGGCGATCGGGCGCGACAATGCCCGTTTCCCGCGGCCCGCGCCAACGGTCGAATTGGCTCACTCGGCTTGCGCGCGAAAGACGATGGCCCCGCCGAGCGACGGCGGCAAGCACACGGCCAGCCCGCCGTCGACCGGCCGGGCGGCAAGGCCGGCCAGGTCGAGCAGAATCGAGAGCCGGGCGAGGTCGACGATCGCGATTTCGTAGGCCGCGATATACGGCAGCGGCGGTCCCGGCGCGATGCCGAATTCATCCTGCAGATAACCGCGCGAAGCGAACCGCAGCGATCCGCGATCGAGCGCGATCGTCGCGACGCCGCCGCTGCGCCGCGCCGGGCGGCCGGTAAAGCGCGCGAAGCGCCACGCCGGCTCATCCGGATCGTCCGCGGCCACCCACAATGCCAGCAACGCCCGCGCTCCGTTCGGGTGATCGAGATAAGGTTCGCGCCAGACCAGCTTCTCGGTGTGGTGCGTCAAGAACTGGGTCCGACCCTCGGGCATGACGCCGGAGGTGATGCGGGCGATCGTGAACCGCGCCTCCTCTTCGCCATTTTCGGTCGCGACCGGTCGGCACATGTCGACCAGCGGCAGGACTGGAAACCCGGCATCGCCGAGCCGGCGATGCTCGTCGGCGGTATCGGCGCTGCTGAAGGCGGCGAGATGGACGCCGACGTGCCGCGCCAGCCGCTCCTCGAGCTGGCGCGCCAGCGGCGTCTGCCCGGTCGCAGCGAGGATCTCGACATAGCCGCAGCTCAACATCGCGCATCGGTTGCCGGTCCCCGCGGCCACGCGTTTCCCGTCGAGCCGGTTGGTCTGGAGGGTGAACGGCGTCAGCCGGAAACCGCATCGCTCCAGAGCCACGGCAGCCGGGTCTATCGCCGGGACAAAATGGGCGACATGGTCGAGAAAGACCGCCCCTGGTTCAGGCAATTGTCGGTGCACGCTCGTCCTCCGATCGGTTTTGATTAATTCAGCATCACCGCGATGCGCCGCGTTTCGGCCAAGCCGAGC
>DATKHX010000265.1:0-5063 GCA_035510075.1 Allostellaceae bacterium | reverse complement strand
GCCGTGGTGATCGTAGACCGGACCCAGATGGCTGCCCGGGACGATCATCATCGGGCCGTTTTCGAGGTCGCAATCGTCGAGCATGATCCCGATCGCGGCGAGATCGTCATTGGTGTGCGGGTAGAAAGCCCAATCCTGGTGCCATTCGACCGGCGCGCCGTAGCCCGCGGATTTCATGTTGAGCTTGCCGGTGTCGAACCGCACCGTTCCCCACAAATCCCTCAGCACCTCGATGATCTTCGGATGGCGTGCCGCTCGCGCGTATTCCGGGTGATGGAGATGCGGCGTCTTGATCCGCCGCACTCGGGGCTCTGCCGAAGAATGCGAGTCTTCGAGGTCGTAAATCTCGTCATTGGCGCCGACCGAACGCGCGGCCTGCACGAAGTCGTCGGTCACCCGGCGCAACGCGTCGACCTCGGCCGCGGTCAGGATATCGGGGAGCACGACAAAACCATCGCGCCGATAGGAAGCCAGGGTTGCAGTCGAGAGCATCATTCCTCCACGGGCGCGGCGATCTATTGCTGACCGCCGATAGCGGATTTGTCAACGGCGGTCCACAGCAGCCGCGAACGACCCAGATATTAATGTCTCACCTGAGACAAACCGAAGATCGTCAATTAGATATCGTCGCCCCGCGAAAGCGGGGTCCAGGGCAACCACCGGGACCTGGGCGCGCCGGCCCCCCGCTTTCGCGGGGGCGACGATAATCTATTGGCAATGACGTCGTTCATTCCAGCTCAGGCTATTAGATTAAGACGCTCCGCAAGTATTTACGAACGGTGCGAATTGATATTGTCGAACACCTGCTTGATATCGAGAAACACGATGACGCCGCTGACGACGAACAGCGCAATCCCGCCATCGTGCAGACTGCCATAGGGCCAAGCGCTGGCGATGAACAAGCCGGCCAAGCCGATAATCACGAACAGCGGGATCGCCACCACTAAGCTCGCCATGGTGTCGACAAGAAGAAACCTGCCCCATCCCAAAGGTCGCTCGTCGAAGCGCTGCTTCAGCCGCAGAAACGCAAGCGCGACGGCAGCGAGGATCAGCACCATTCCGGCCGCGTAATCGCCCGGGCCCTCGGCACCGCTGGCAGCGAAGGCGCCGATCACGACGGCGAGGCCGAGAAGTAGGAACTGAACCCAAAAGCCGAGCCACCACCAGAATGCCCGTTCCGCCGCTTCCGGCTCCCGGCTGGTCTCGACCATTGCCGCGCCACCTCCCATCGCCGCAACCCGGCGCGAGAATGCATGCCGTCCGGGCGCCGCTGCAACCGATTACCGTGCGCTGCGGCGCTAAGCGTCATCGCGGACGAAGTGGGCGCCCGCTTCCCCGATCTGCCCGCACGGACACTTATCCACGAGCGATGCTGCGCCGCCGTGTCATGCTGCCGGGTCGACAGCCAAGACCGCCGGGGCGTATCTCCGCTACGATTGCCGGCATCGTCAAAGGAGTGGGTCTCTGCCGCCGAATTTTCGCCCCCGCCGCAGCCTGCTGTTCGTGCCGGGCTCCAATGCTCGCGCTCTGGAAAAGGCGCGCAGCCTGCCGGCCGACGGGCTGATTTTCGACCTGGAGGACGCGGTCGCTCCAGCCGCCAAGGAAGCGGCGCGGGCCGCCGTGGCCGAGGCGCTCGCCCGCACCAATTACGGCCGGCGTGAGCTGGTGCTGCGGAGCAACGCGCTCGATACGCCCTGGGGCGAGGCCGATCTCGCGGCGGCGGCGAAGATGCCGATCGACGCGCTGCTGCTGCCGAAGGTCGAGGGCGCCGAGCAGGTGCGCCGCGCGGCGTCGTTGCTCGATGCGCTGGGAGCGCCGTCGGGGCTCGCGGTCTGGTGCATGGTGGAGACGCCGCGCGGCGTTCTCGAAGCGCGCGCTATCGCGGCGGCGAGCCCGCGCGTTGCAGCACTGGTCGCCGGCACCTCCGATCTGACGAAGGGTCTGCAGGCGCTGCACACCCGCGACCGCGCGCCGCTATTGCTGTCGCTCGGCCTCCTCGTGCTCGCCGCTCGCGCCCACGGGCTCGCGGCACTCGATGGCGTTCATCTCGATCTTTCCGACGAGGAGGGATTTGCGCTCGCCTGCCGCCAGGGCCGCGAGTTCGGCTTCGACGGCAAGACCTTGATCCATCCGAAGCAGATCGAACCGGCGAATGCCGCTTTTGCGCCGAGCGCCGAGGAGATCGCATGGTCGCAGCGCGTCATCGCCGCGCATGCCGAGGCCGAGAAGCGCGGCGCCGGCGTCGTTCTAGTCGACGGGCGCCTCGTCGAAAATCTGCATGTCGCGGATGCGCGGCGCGTCATCGCGATCGCCGAGGCGATCACGCAAATCGCGGATTAGGCCGCATCCGATCCGAAGTCGGCGGGGCCAGGGCGGGACTGCTGCCGGTCAAGTTGACAATGACGCTTGCTCCGCCACAATCAGCCGTTGTTGCGTCGGCCCGGCGGGCGGGCGTGCCAAAATGCGATGCCTGGGACAGGCTCGGGCGGACCGCTGAGGGGGAAAAGCGTGTCGGAATTGGACGCGATCGCGCATGGGCCGGGCGAGATGATGCGCAATGCCGGTCCGGGCATGCTGGCCGGTCTGCGGATCATCGAAATCGCCGATGAGCGCGCCGAATATACCGGGCTGCTGCTCGCCGGCCTCGGCGCCGAGGTGGTCAAGATCGAACCGCCGGAGGGCAACCCGACGCGGCGGATCGGCCCGTTTTTTGAAGATCAGAGGGGCCTCGGCGACCGGCTGGGTCTCGAGCGCTCGCTGTTCTTCTGGAACTACAACCGCAACAAGAAATCCGTCGTATTGGATCTGCGCGAGCCGCCGACATGCGAGCACCTGCTGCGTTTGCTCCGCGGTGCCGACGTGCTGCTGGATGCGAGCTGCGGCGCGCTGAACGCGGCGCTGGGGCTCGACCGTGCGGCATTTGGTGCGCGGTTTCCGGCATTGGTGAGGGCGCGGATGACGCCGTTCGGCGACGACGGGCCGTGGGCCGATTTCAAGAGCTCGGATTTGATCCATCTGGCGCTCGGCGGCGTGATGATGAATTGCGGCTACGACCCCGACCCGAACCTCGAATACGACACGCCGCCGATCGCACCGCAAATCTGGCACGCCTATCACATCGCCGGCGAGCAATTGGCGACGGGGATCATCGCCGCGCTGATCCACCGCGAGAAGAGCGGCGAGGGGCAGGATGTCTCGGTGGCGATCCACGAGGCGGTGTCGAAGAACCCCGAGCAGGACATCATGTATTGGGTCATGCGGCGGGTGCCGCTGTGGCGCTTGACCAACCGCCACGCCGCCGAGACCCCGAACCACTCGCCGGGCATCTGTCATACCAAGGACGGGCGCTGGTTCATGTCGCATGGGATGGGTGCGCGCGACCTGAAGAACCTGGTGCCGCTGTTGTCGAAATACGGCATGCAGGCCGATCTGCAGCCGCCGCCGCCCGATGCCGATCTGCGGGCGCGCCAAGTGCCGGGCACGGCGGCCGGCGACGAAACGCGGGCGCATATGCTCGATATCGTGCAGCGCTTTATCCGCGCCTGGACTTATGCGGACATGCCGTGGCGCGAGGCGCAGGATGCCGGGCTCTTGTGGGCGCCGTTGCGCAAGCCGCACGAGAACGCGCTCGACGAGCATTGGCTGACGCGCAAGACCTTTGCCGATGTGCACCACCCCGAGCACGGCCGCAGCTTTCGCTACCCGACCAGCAAATGGCTCAGCAACAAGACGAGCTGGCAGGTCGGGCGGCGCGCGCCGCTTTTGGGCGAAGACACGAAGGACGTGCTTGGCGAACCGTCGCGACGCCCTAGCGTGCCGGCCGCGCCGCGCCGCGTTGCGAACCCGAGGCTGTCGGCATTGCACAACAAGCCGTTTCCGCTGCAAGGCGTAAAGATCCTCGATTTCGCCTGGTTTCTCGCCTCCGCCGGCGGCACCCGGTTTTTGGCCGCGATGGGGGCCGAGAGCTTCAAGGTGGAATGGAAAGACAATCCCGATACGCGTCTCGCCGCGATGGCGCCGGTCGGCGGCCGCGCCGCGCGCGATGCCGCGACTGGGCCGCTTCCAGGCGTGCGCGACTCCGACATGGGCGGGCAGTTCAACAACAAGAATGCCGGCAAACGCGGCATCTCGCTGAACATCCGCCATCCGAAGGGATTGCAGATCGCCAAGGACCTGGTGCGGGTCTGCGACGTCGTCGCCGAGGGGTTTTCGCCGGGCGTATTGCAGCGCTTGGGGCTCGGCTACGACGTGCTGAAGAGCATTCGGCCCGACGTCATCTACATCCAGCAATCCGGCATGGGCGCGCACGGAACCTACGGCCGGATGCGCACCGTCGGGCCGGTGGCCGGAGCCTTTGGCGGGCAGGGCGACATGGCGGGGCTGCCCGAGCCGGCGATGCCGGTCGGCTGGGGCTATTCCTATCTCGATTGGATGGGCGCCTATGGCTACGCGATGGCGCTGCTCGGCGCGCTCTATCATCGCGAGCGCACCGGCGAGGGCCAGTGGATCGATGCCTCGCAATGCGAGTCGGGGATATTCCTGACCGGTGCGACGATCCTCGACTGGTCCGCCAATGGGCGTGAATGGCGGCGCTACGGCAATCGCTCCCCCTACAAGCCCGCCGCACCGCATGGCGCCTATCGCTGCGCCGGCAAGGATTGCTGGATCGCCATTGCCTGCTTCGACGATGCCGAATGGCGCGCGTTGGCGCAGGTGGCGGGCGAAAGCGGGTGGCTCGGGGACCGCCGGTTCGACACGCTGGAGCAGCGGCTGCTCAATCAGGATGCGCTCGACGCGGCGGTCGAATCGTGGACCCGCACCCAGGATCGCTGGGACTGCATGATGAAATTGCAGCGTGCGGGCGTCCCGGCCGGGGTCTGCCAGAACGCCGAGGACCGCGTCGACCGCGATCCGCAGCTGCGCCACCTCAAATGGTTGACCGAGGTCACCGGGACCAAGATCGGCACCTGGCCGATCTACGAGCTGCCGATGAAGCTCAGCGCCACCCCGGCCCATATCGGCGGCCCGACCAACCGCGGCGCGCCATGCTACGGCGAAGACAA
>DATKHX010000264.1:0-15446 GCA_035510075.1 Allostellaceae bacterium | reverse complement strand
ACGCGCGTCGGCGATCTGGAGCGACCCCGCCGCAGCGGCAGCGCGCAGGAAAGCCTCGATCTGCGCGAGGTTGCGCTCGGGGCCGGCCCGCCAGAACACCTCGCCCAGCGCCGGGAAGCGGCTGACCTCGCCCAATATAATGCGGTGTAGTGCAATCGCGTCGCGCGACAGCAAGAGACCGAGAAAGCGACGCCCCAGGGTCGTCAGCGACGCCCGCACCTCGCCGGGATCGAGCTCGCCGGCGGAGAAATCGGCGAGGTAACGCTGGCACTCGCCGCCGATCACCGCGCCGAACAATTCCTCCTTGCCGGCGAAATGGGCGTAGACCGTAGCCTTGGAGACGCCGGCCTCGCGCGCGATCGTGTCCATGCTGACGGCACCAAAGCCGCTTTCGAGAAACGACCGTTTCGCCGCGGCGAGGATGCTCTCGACCTTGCCGCCGGCCGGCGTTTCGTTGCGCTCGCTGCGTTCCATCGTGTTGGCCACGGGGCTCCATCCGATGCGGCCGACCTTGACAAATATACGAGATGCCGTAGTTTGTGCGCAAGATTGAACTGAACGGTTTAGTTCAGTGGGGATGCGCAAGAAGATCGTGATCGCCGCCGTCATGCTGGCGCTGGGTTTTGGCGGCTATGGCGGCTGGTATTGGTGGACCGAGTGGCGCTTTTTGCAGTCCACCGACGACGCCTATGTCGCCAGCGACGTGTCGGTGATCAGCCCCAAGATCGAGGGCTACGTCAAGCAAGTGCGCATCCAGGACAACGAAGCGGTCAAGAAGGGCGCGGTCCTGTTCGTCATCGACGACCGCGATTTTGCCGCCAAGGTCGCCCAGGCCGAGGCCGCGGCGGCGACCGAAGAAGCGGCGATCGCGACCTATGCCAGCCGGCTCGATCTGCAAAGAGCGATGATCGCGCAGGCGCAGGCGGCGGTGCAATCGGCCGAGGCCGATCTCACCCGCACGCAACAGGACTACAAGCGCTACGCCGCGTTGATGACGACCGATTTCGCCAGCCGCCAACGCTATGAGCAGGCTCAGGCCGACGCGCGAAAGGCCGATGCCGAGGCAGCCCGGACCCGCGCCGCCCTCGCGGCCGCAGAGAGCGAGCTCCGCGTATTGCAATCGCAGCGCCAGGAGGAGGAAGCCCGATTGCAGCAGGCGCGCGCCAATCTGCGGCTCGCCCAGAACGATCTCGACAACACGGTGATCCGTGCGCCGATCTCGGGCATCGCCGGCAACCGCGCCGGCCAGGTCGGGCAATACGTCAAGCCCGGCACCGAATTGCTGTCCTTGGTGCCGCTGCCGCGGGTTTACGTCACCGCCAATTTCAAGGAAACCCAGCTGACGCGGATGCGGCCGGGGCAGCGCGCCGAGGTTTCGGTCGACGCCTATCCCGATCGCCCGTTGACCGGCACGGTCGACAGCTTTGCCCCGGCGAGCGGCGCCGAGTTCAGCCTGCTGCCGCCCGACAACGCCACCGGAAACTTTACCAAGATCGTGCAGCGCGTGCCGATCCGCATCGCGTTGCCGAGAGAAGGGCCGCTGGCGCGGCTGTTGCGGCCGGGGTTGTCGGTCACCGTCACTATTGATACCCGCGATCCGGGCGAAGCAGTCGCGGCCGATGGCGTCGTCGGTGCCGCCGAGGCCAAACCCGCTGCCCAGGAATCAACGTCGACACAATGAGCTGGGCCCCGACGGTTCTGCGGCGGGCCGGCTGGGCGCCGCGTTCCGCGGCTGTGCGAACGCCGGCGGCGCCGGCCCGGCCCGGCGCTGCGGCAGCACCAGCCGTACAACCCGGCAGCCAGCCGACGCTGCGCGACTGGATCGGCGTGCTGGCGATGGCGGTCGGGCTGTTCATGGCGATCATGGATGTCCAGATCGTCACCAGCTCGCTGACCCAGATCCAGGGCGGCTTGTCGGCGAGCGCCGACGAAATCAGCTGGGTGCAGACCGCGTATCTGATCGCCGACGTCGTAATGGTGCCGCTGACCGGGACCCTGTCGCGGCTATTGTCGACGCGCGTGCTGTTCGTCACCGCGACGCTCGGCTTCACCGCGGCGAGCGTGCTGTGCGCGACGGCGACGACCCTCGAGCAGATGATCATTTACCGCGCGATGCAGGGGTTCTGCGGCGGCGCCATCACGCCGAGCGTGTTTCCGGTGGTCTACACGCGGTTCCGCGGGCCGCCGCTGACGAGGCTGATGGTGCTGATCTCGGTCATTCTAAACCTGTCGTCGACGCTCGGCCCGACCATCGGCGGTTTTCTGACCGACACCCTCTCCTGGCATTGGCTCTTTCTGGTCAACATCGTGCCCGGCATTGCCGTCGCCGCCGTCGTCTGGGTCTGTATCGACATCGACAAGCCGGACCCGTCGCTGCTGCGCTATTTCGATGTGATCGGGCTGGTTCTGATGGCGACCTTTCTCGGCTGTCTCGAATACGCGCTCGAGGAAGGCCCGCGCTGGGATTGGCTCGACGATGCGACGATCCGCGCCGCGGTGGGAGTTTCGGGCATTTGCTGTGCGCTGTTCTTTTGGCGGGTGCTGAGCTACCGCCAGCCAATCGTCGATCTGCGCGCGTTTACCAACCGCAATTTCGCGCTCGGCTCGTTTTATACCTTCCTGGTCGGCACCGGCATGTACAGCACCACCTATCTGATCCCGTTGTTCCTCGCGCAGGTGCGCGGGTTCAGCGCGCTGCAGATCGGTGAGACCGTCTTTGTCGCCGGGATCGCACAGATGCTGATGTCGCCGTTCAGCACGCAGATCGCCCGGCGGCTCGACTTGCGCGTGATGCTGGCGATCGGCCTCGGTCTGTTTGCCTTCTCGATGTACCTGACCGCTGGCCTGACCAACCAGGCGAGCTTTCCCGAGCTCTTGGTGCCGCAGGCGGTGCGCGGCGTGGCATTGATGTTCTGCTACCTCCCGGCCAATATGATCGCGCTCGGGTCGGTCGCGCCCGACAAGCTGAAGAACGCTTCCGGTCTCTATGGTCTGACCCGCGACCTCGGCGGTGCTATCGCGCTGGCGACGATCGGCACGATCCTGAACAACCGGATGCAGTTTCACTGGAACCGCCTGATCGAGGACGTCAACCCGGCGCGCCCGGCGGTGCAGCACTTTATCGATGCCCAGACCAACCGGCTCGGGTCGTTGATCCCGGGCGACCCGCACCACGCCGCCGTCACCTTGCTCGGCAATCTGGTGCACCGCGAGGCTCTGGTGCTGACCTACAACGACTTGCTGCTGCTGATCGGAGCGATTTTCGTCATCGGCCTGATGCTGATGCCACTGGTGCGCCGCCCGCGCTCGGTGCTTGCCGCCGACCGGCACTGAGACCGAGGCAGCGGTCTTGACGGGCCGGAAGCGAGCCGAAAGGATCGGGCTTTCCTCAGCCCTCAGCGTGCGCCTCGCACAGGCATGTCATGACCAACCCGATCGAGCCTGTCCGCCGGGCGGTCGCCCGACGCCTTCGTCCGACCCTCGGTACGACTGCTCCCGGCCGCATGCTCGCGCACGGTGTTGCCGTCGTTGCTGGTTGGGCACGGCTGAGAAATGGCTCGCTGCGGCTCGACGCGGCGGATGTGGTCCCGCCGCTCGATTCGCAAGGCCGCGCTCTGCTGTGGCGTGTCCTGACCGAGACGATTTCAACGATCGGGGTCTTGGCTGGAGCGGATATGGCGCCGGAGGCGGGGCTTGCGGCGCTGCGCGCCCTCGCCGATCGGATGCGAGACCGCGTCGTCACTGACCCGCCACAAACCGCTATGCAGCGCAACCAAGCCGAGCCGCCGCAGATCTTTGTGCTGGAAATCCCGACCCAGGATATACAACCGTGCATCGGCCGCTGGCTGCCGCGGATCGAGGCGTGGCGAGAGACCGGGCGGCGGCACGACGACTGGCCGTTGATTGGGCTGTGCCGAGCCGACCTGGCCCGGACCCGCGAGCGCCTCGTCGAGCGCTCATGGCAGATCGGCATTGCATTGAGGATGCCGGGCCTCGGCCGGCTCTTGCCCGAGCGGCCGGCGGTAGTGCCTGCGTTGGCCACGGCCGAAGAACTCGCCGCCGCCGAGGCCGCCATGACAAAACCGTCAAATCAGGCGTCGCTGCAAACCGGCTGGCACATCTACGTCGAAGCGGTGACCCGCATTCCGGCATGCGATCGGGCTTCGGGTTCCGGTGAGCTCGGCGAGGCGTTCGCGTCAGTCGATGCCCTTGCCGCCGAGATCCGCGCCGAGCTCAAAGCGATGCCGCCGCCTCGGCTGAATGGCGCCGGCGACACCATCCGGGCGCTCGCTTTTGGTTTGTTGACTGAAGACGTGCTGCCGTTCCTCGCCGTATGGCGCCCGCGGTATCAAAAATTCGCTGCTTCAGGACGCCCCGAAACCAAATGGCGCCGAGCCGAGGAGTGTCGCGCCGCGCTCGCCACGGCGCGCGAACGCTGTCTGCTGAAAATCCGCGCGCTCGGCATCGAGATCGGCGCGCCGCCATTGGCTGACCGGGCGGAGATCACTACCGCAACCGAAGACGCGCCGCTTCAACTGCCACCGCCGGTGTCGACGCGGTCATAAAGCCAGTCCTCGACCAGGCGGCGGGCGATCGAATCGAGGCGCGGCAGACGGAAGCTGTCGTCGTCGATATGCGACAACAGCCAGCCGCGCTCGACCCAGCGCGCATCTTCCAATTCGCCCAAATCGACCGTGATCTCGGTCGTCAGCGCATGCGCGTGAAAGCCGAGCATGATGTTGGCCGGAAACGGCCAAGGTTGCGAGGAATGGTAGTCGACGATGCCGACCTCGATCCCGGTTTCCTCGCGCACCTCGCGCGCGACCGCGTCCTCGAGGCTTTCGCCCGGCTCGACAAAGCCGGCGAGGGTCGAATACATGCCGGGCGGAAAGTGCCGCGAGCGGCCCATCAATGCGCTGTCGCCGTGCGTCACCAGCATGATCACGGCGGGGTCGGTGCGCGGGAAATGCATCGAATTGCAGGCAGGATCGGTGCAGCGGCGCATGTAGCCGGCCTCCCCGCTGCGCGTCGGGTTGCCGCATACCCCGCAAAATCGGTGGCGCGCATGCCAATAGAGCATCGCCCGGGCATGCGCCAGGAGCGCCGCCTCGCGCCGGTCGAGCCTTCCACCCAGTTGGCGCAGATCGGCAAAACGTACACTCGCGGCTTCGAGGCCGCTTGCCGCCCGTGCCGGCGAATGCAGCATGTCGAGCGGCGCTTCGAGCGGCGACAAGTCGAGCGCGAAATGGGCGCGTTCCTCGACGACGCCGAGCAGCACGATTTCGCCGCGGCCCAGCCGCTCCTCGGCGGCTGCGATGTCGCCCAAAAGCGGCCCGATGCCGGCCCAGCCCAATGTCACCGCGCGCGGCTCGCCACCCGCGATCTCGATGATCAGGTTCTGGTTGCGCCAGACCGGCACGAAAAGGCTCGCCGGATCGGCGATGCGCTCGACGAGCCAATCCACCTCGCGGCGGCGTAACCCGGCGCGCTCGAACCCCGGCGAAGCGTAGTAATTATGCGGTCTCATGGCGCCGACAGTCGCATATACCGCAACCCCGCGGCAAGCCGAGCTCGTTGCCAGCCGCGTCTTCCTGGAGTGCTCGCCCGCCTCAACCGGTATGGCCCCCGCCCTGACCGGTAGCGTCGAGGCTTTGGCTCATTCAGTAGGTTCAGCACTCGGAGAATGGGTATATTCGGCGATGGCTCGGAGCGCCTGCGTGTCAGGGACCGGGAACGATCGGAGGCGATCGTGGCCGAGCGCAACCAGCGGCAAAATACGTGGAATCGGCTCGCATCGTGCTCGCCGCCGCCGATCGGAAAGCGGCGCAGCAAATCGCCCACCGCATCGGTCAGCTCGCGGCGTCGCGGCGCGAGCGATTAACTGGCACCCACGGATCGGTGATTTGCTGCGGCTCGGCAACGACCCGCCGAACGTGCAAGGGAGACGAGATGACCACCCGCATCGCTTTGATCCACGCCGTCACCGTCGCGATCGCCCCGGTCGAGGCGGCGTTCCGCGAGCTGTGGCCCGAGGCCGAGTGCGCGAACATCCTCGATGATTCGCTCAGCCTCGATCGCGAGCGCGAGCGCGTGCTGACCGTGGCGATGACCGGGCGCGTCATGGCGCTGGCGGAGTATGGCCGCTCGACCGGGGCCGCCGGCATTCTCTTTACCTGCTCGGCCTTTGGCGAGGCGATCGAGGCCGCTGCGGCCCGCGCGCCGATCCCGGTGCTGAAGCCGAACGAGGCGATGTTCGAGGCGGCGCTGACCGCAGGCCGGCGGATCGGGATGCTGGCGACATTCGAGCCGAGCGTCGCGTCGATGGAGGACGAGTTCCGAGAGATGGCGGCGGTGCGACGCTCGCCGGCGACGATCGAGACCTATTGCGTGCCGGGTGCTATGACGGCCCTCAAAGCCGGCGACGGCGCCACCCATGACGCGCTGGTCGCCGCGGCCGCCCCTCGCTTTGGCGATTGCGACGCGGTGCTGCTCGCGCATTTCTCGACCTCGCGGGCGGCAGCGGCGGCGAGCGCCGCACTCGGCCGGCCGGTCCTGACCAGCCCCGGCAGCGCCGTCGCCAAGCTCAAAGCGATCCTGACCAAGGAGCGGCATCCCCGCTGATTATGCCGGCGGACGCCCCGCAGCGGGCAGCCGCTCATCTGGACGGAACCGACCGGCCGTGCCAAGGTCGCTCCGCTGCCGACGCCACATAGCTGCTGACGGCGCGCCTCGGAGATCGGTCGGGTCGAACTTGCACATCCCGCGAAGCCCGTCTGCTCGTAATCTTCAGACCGGCGCCGGCCTGCCGACAAGGCGGCGGTTCCGGCGCGCGCTCGGTTGGGTCGTAATGGCGGCAGGCGCCGCCGGCCTGGTGGCGCTCGCCGGTCTCGTCCGGTTCGCAATCCCCCCGGCCGCCGAGAACCAGCCGGCGCCGACCGATGCGATCGTCGTCTTGACGGGCGGCAGCCTTCGCGTGCCGAGCGGCGTCGATCTGCTGCGCGAAGGGAAGGGGCGGGTGCTCTTCGTTTCGGGTGTTCCTCGGCAGGTCAATCTCGGCGAATTGCTGCGCGGGACGGGGAAGGACACCCCGCGCTGGCTGGCTTGCTGCATCGTGCTCGGCCACGAGGCGCAAAACACCGCCGACAACGCAGTCGAGACTGCGCAATGGATGCGGCGCGAGGGTTATCACAGCCTGCGCCTCGTCACCTCCTGGTACCACATGCCGCGCAGCCTTCTCGAGTTCGGCCGTGCAATGCCCGATGTCAGGGTCGTCCCCCATCCGGTTTTCTCCGAACAGGTCAAGCAGCAGCGCTGGTGGGCGTGGCGCGGCACGGCGGCGCTGCTGATCGGCGAATACGGAAAATACCTGGCGGCGCTGTTTCTGCCGGTCGTCGAACGGCCGATGCTGCGGGAATTGAGCGCTCTCGAAACCGAAGCCCGCCGATGAGCTGGGCAAGAGCCGTCGCGTTCAATATCGCCTTTGTCGCGTGGACCGCGATCATAGGTACCGTCGGGCTGCCGCTGCTGCTGGCGCCGCGCAAGGCGGCGATGCGCTTCGGTCGGTTCTGGTCGCACGGCGTGGTGATCCTGCTGCGAGTGATCGTCGGGCTCGATCACCGCATCGTGGGGCTCGACCGCATCCCGGCGGGCGGCTGCATTGTCGCGATGAAGCATCAATCGGCGTGGGACGCCGTGACACTCCCGCTGGTGCTCGACGACCCCGCGGCGATCGTCAAGCGCGAGCTGCTGTTGCTGCCGATCTATGGCTGGTACATGGCGCGCGCGGGGGCGATCTCGGTCAATCGCAAGGCCGGGGCGGTGGCTTTGCGGCGGATGCTCGCGGCGGCGCGGCGGGCTGCGGCGGAGGGACGCCCGATCGTGATTTTTCCGCAAGGGACGCGAGTGGCGCCGGGGGCATCCTTGCCGTATCAGCCCGGGGTCTTCGCGCTCTATCAGGCGCTGGCGTTGCCGCTGGTCCCGGCGGCGGTCAATTCCGGCATGTTCTGGGGCCGGCGCAGCTTTCTGAAGCGGCCGGGCTGCATCACGCTCGAATTTCTCGAACCGATCCCGCCCGGCCGGCCACGCCGTTGGCTGATGGAGGAGCTGGAGCAACGGATTGAAATCGCTACCGCGACGCTCGAAAGGAAGGGCGAAGGCGAGCGCCGCCGCACGGCGCCCGGAGCGCCCGTCAGGGACCCCGCGGTCGCGGCGACGGAAACCAGTCGTCCTCGCCGCTGACGATTTGGTCGAGGGTGTACGGGCACGCCGGGGGCAGGCGGCTCGTCAGTCCGGGGGCGTCGCGCTCGAGCCGCCGCACCAGCCGCAGCGCCGCTTTGTACCGCGCGGGAAGATCAAGCTTCGCCACGATGCTGCGGGTCAGAGTTTTGTCGAGCTGAAGCCGCCATTCGACGACTTCGCCGCACCAATGCTCCGCCGGCTCGGCAAGTCCTGAAAATTCGAGCTTCAGCAAATGTTCTATGATGTGTTCGACAAGCGATTGCGCGCTGCGAAGCTCGCTGCGTCCCAAATCCTCGATCTCCTCGGCGACGTTTTCGGCGTCGAAACTGTTTGCGCCGGGCGAAAACCTACGCAACAGATCAGCTTGCTGCTGCGTCCAGGCGTAGAAATCGTCATCGTAGAGGGAGGTGCTAGGTTCGATCATAAGCACAATATAGGCGGGACGCTTTCATTGGAAAACGGGATGCTCGGCCGCTTCGAACGAAGCCGGAACGGTGTTATAGTGACCTGAGGAGGACTTTTGGGCCATGGCTCTCGTCGGCGCGATCTCGCAACGCATCTGGGACATGAAGTATCGGCTGCGGGCGCCGGGCAACGGCGATGTGGCCGGCGAGGCGCTCGACAAGACGATCGAGGATACCTGGCGCCGGGTCGCGATGGCGCTCGCCGCACCCGAGCGCGAGCCGGCAAAGTGGGCCGAGCGCTTTTACCGGGTGATGGAGGATTTCAAGTTCCTGCCGGCGGGCCGCGTCGTCGCCGGCGCCGGTTCGAGCCGCTCGGTCACGCTGTTCAACTGCTTCGTGATGGGCGCGATCCCCGACGACATGGGCGGCATCTTCGCCCATCTGCGCGAGGCGGCGCTGACGATGCAGCAGGGGGGCGGCATCGGCTACGACTTTTCGACCCTGCGGCCGCGCGGCGCGCCGGTCAAGGGTGTGGGCGCCGACGCCTCGGGGCCGCTGTCGTTCATGGACGTGTGGGACGCGATGTGCCGCACGATCATGAGCGCCGGCTATCGCCGGGGTGCGATGATGGCGACCTTGCGCTGCGACCATCCCGACATCGAAGCTTTTATCGAGGCCAAGCGCGAGCCCGGCCGGCTGCGCATGTTCAACCTGTCGGTGCTGGTGACCGACGCCTTTATGCAGGCGGTCGAGGAGAACGCGCCGTGGGAATTGGCGTTTGGCGGCACGGTCGCCAAGGTCCTGCCGGCGCGCGAGCTGTGGGACAAGATCATGCGGGCGACCTATGCCTACGCCGAGCCCGGCGTGATCTTTATCGACCGCATCAATCAAAGAAACAACCTTTGGTATTGCGAGACGATTACCGCTACCAACCCATGCGGGGAGCAACCGTTGCCGCCCTACGGCGCGTGCCTGCTCGGGTCGATCAACCTGGCGCGGCTGGTCGAGGCGCCGTTTTCGCCGCAGGCGCGGCTCGACCTCGACCAATTGCGGGCACTGGTGCCGGATTGCGTGCGGATGATGGACAACGTCGTCGACATCTCGCAATTCCCGTTGCCGGAACAGCGGCACGAGGCGGCGAATAAACGCCGCGTCGGGCTCGGGGTCACCGGGCTCGCCGACGCGCTGATCCTGTGCGGCTTGCGCTACGGCTCGGCGGCGGCGGTAGCGGCGGCCGAAGAGTGGCTCGGCGTCATCGAGCGCGAGGCCTATCTCGCCTCGGCCGTGCTCGCGGCGGAAAAGGGCCCGTTCCCGCTGTTCGACCGCGACCGTTATCTAGAGGGCGAGACGGTCGCCGGTCTCGACCCGGAGGTGCGGCAGGCGATTGACCGGCACGGCATCCGCAACGCGCTTCTTACCTCGGTGGCGCCGACCGGGACGATTTCACTTTTCGCCGACAATGTCTCGTCCGGGATCGAGCCGGTTTTCAGCTTTCGCCATACCCGCAACGTGCTGATGCCCGACGGCGCCCGCCGCGAGGAGGAAGTCGAGGACTACGCCTATCGCCAGTTCCGCCGGGTTCGCGGCGAGACCGTGCCTTTGCCCGAGTATTTCGTCGATGCCCAGGTGCTCACACCCGAGGACCACCTCGTCATGCAGGCGGCGGTGCAGAAGCATGTCGACAGTTCGATCTCGAAGACGATCAACGTTCCGGCGGACATTCCGTTCGAGCGCTTCAAGGATGTCTATCAGCAGGCCTATGCGCTCGGCTGCAAGGGGTGCACGACCTACCGCCCGAACGAGGTGACGGGTGCGGTGCTCGCCATCCGGCCCGAGACGGCGGCCGGCGCCGACACGCGCACCGCGCCGCAGCAGCGGGAGCTGCCATTGCCGCCGCCGGCACCGGCGTCATCGCCAAAGCCTGCCGACATCTATGAGGCGGGTGGCGTCGTCTACATGACGCAGCCTCTAAACCGGCCCGAGGCGCTGCCCGGCCAGACCTACAAGCTGAACTGGCCGGAAAGCGAGCACGCGCTCTACATCACACTCAACGACATCGTCCAGGATGGCAGGCGCCGCCCCTTCGAGGTGTTCATCAACTCGAAGAACATGGAGCATTACGCCTGGACCGTAGCCTTGACGAGGATGATCAGCGCAGTCTTCCGCCGCGGCGGCGACGTTTCGTTTGTCGTCGAGGAGATGAAGGCGGTGTTCGACCCGCGCGGCGGCGCCTGGATGGACGGCAAATACGTGCCCTCGCTGTTGGCGGCGATTGGCGACGTCATCGAGCGCCACATGATCGAGATCGGCTTTCTACCGCGCCAGGGGATGGACCGCGCCGCGAGCGCCAGGGTGGTGAACTTACCGACGGCCGACCGCGCCGGCAGCTCAGCCGCACCGGCTCTGCCGCGTCCGGCTCAATGCCCGAAATGTGGGGAAGCAGCGCTGATCCGCAGCGAAGGCTGCGACCAGTGCACCAGCTGCGACTATTCGAAATGCGGCTAGCGGCTCTAGAGGCGGTTAGCGGCGCGCGCCATCTCTCGGCGGCGGTGCTGCTCCCTCCCACGCTTATCCCGGTGATTTCGACTTCAAGCCCGACCGAGGCGGCGACCGAACGAGCTTTGCCCGCAGCGCCACATTAAAATGTTTTTTCGATCATATTGAACCGTCGTTCCCGCGAACGCGGGAACCCAGGGCGCAACAACTCGAACGGTTGCCCCCTGTTCAGGCCAGGGGCAGGCTCTGGACCCCCGCTTTCGCGGGGGCGACGAGGATATGGTTCGAGGCGATCGGATCGTGATCCAGCGGCGATGGACATCGGCCTGGCCGATCTTGCCCGACCGGGTGGAAATGGGGCGTAATCGCGCGTCAGAGCGGCGTTGCGAGGGAGAAGAGCTGTGGATATTCCGTCCGAGAAGCCGGCGGCGGCTGCCGGGAACGAGATCGACCGGCCGGTGCCGAGCGCGCCGTCGAACCGGGTGTGGGGCAGCGACGCGATCGCCGCCGCTATCCGCGAGCTCGATATTCCGTATGTCGCGCTGAACCCCGGATCGAGCTATCGCGGGCTGCACGACAGCCTCGTCAACCACCTCGGCAACCGCCGCCCCCGCATGCTGTTGTGCCTGCACGAGGAGAGTGCCGTGGCGTTGGCGCATGGCTGGGCCAAGGTCACGGGAAAGCCGATGCTGGCGATCGTCCACGCCAATGTCGGGCTGATGCATGCGACGATGGCGATTTTCAACGCCTGGTGCGACCGCGCGCCGGTGATCGTGCTCGGCGCCACCGGGGCGCTCGACGCGACGCGGCGGCGGCCGTGGATCGAATGGATCCACACCGCCCGCGACCAGGGTGCCTTGATCCGCAATTTCAGCAAATGGGACGACCAGCCCTCCTCGATCGGTGCGGCGCAGGAGGCGGTCTTGCGCGCCAACCTGATCGCGCAGACCGCACCGCGCGGGCCGGTCTACCTCAATTTCGACCTCGCCCTGCAGGAGGATGAGATCGAAACCGTGCCCCCGATGCCCGACATCGCGCGCTTCGCGCCGCCCGTCTCGCCCGAGCCAGGCGGGGCGGTGGTCCGCCAAGGGGCCGAATTATTGGCGCGGGCCGAACGGCCGGTGATCCTGATGGGCCGCGCCTCGCGGAGCCCGGAAGCTTGGGGGCGCCGGGTGGCGCTCGCCGAGGCGGTCGGCGCCAGGGTCATGACCGACCGCAAGACCGGGGCGGTGTTCCCGACCGACCATCCGCTGCACGCTCCCGGCCCCGAGGGTGCGGAGCTTCTTACCGCGGCCGATGTGGTCCTGAGCCTCGATTGGATCGATCTCGCCGGCACTTTGAAGACGGCGTGCCGCGGCCGCCCGCCCGCGGGCAAGGTGATCCAGGTCTCGGTCGACCAATACGTCCACAACGGCTGGAGCATGGATTACCAGGGCCTGCCGCCGGCCGACGTTTATCTGCTGGCCGAGCCCGATGCGGCGGTGCCGCCGTTGCTGGCTGCGGTCAGGGAATTGCGCCCGACCGCGCCGCAATTGCCGGCGCCGCGGACCCGGCGCTCGCCGCCGCCCCTCTCGGCGCTCGAGGCGGCCCAGACCATCGAGGTGCCGATGCTGGCGACGGCGCTGAAGGCGGCATTGGGCGACGCTCCGGCGACGATGATCCGCCTGCCGCTCTCCTGGGGCGAGCATATGTGGGATTTCCGCCATCCGCTGGATTTCCTCGGCACCGATGGCGGCGGCGGGATCGGCTCCGGGCCGGGGATGGCGGTCGGCGCGGCACTGGCGTTGCGCGACACCAGCAGCGGCCGGTTGCCGGTGGCGATTCTCGGCGACGGCGATTTCCTGATGGGAGTGACGGCGCTGTGGACGGCGGTGCACAACACGATCCCGCTATTGGTCGTGATCGCCAACAACCGCTCATTCTTCAACGACGAACTGCACCAGGAGCGGGTCGCGCGCGACCGCGGCCGACCGGTCGAGAACCGCTGGATCGGGCAGTCGATCCGCGATCCCGAGATCGATCTCGCAACCCTCGCGCGCGGCCAGGGCTGCGTCGGCATCGGCCCGGTCGAGGACCCGAGAAAGCTGGCCGCGGCGATGACCGAAGCGGTCGCCGCAGTGCGCGCCGGCAAGGTCTGCGTCGTCGATGTGCGCGTCGCCGTCGGCTACGACCCCGGCGGTGCCGCCGGTATCATGCAGAAAGCGCCATAGCCTCTGACCATACCGCTAGTCGGCAAACGCAATCGGCGACAACTGCTCCAGAAATCGGTTTTGCTGATCGGGGTCGACCAGGTTTTCGACGGCCGATCGGCCAGACCCGGTGGGCACATTGCGGCGGGACGGTGCATCGGCGCGCCGGCGCTCTTGTCTGCCGATCCAATGCCGCAAGATGCACGGCGACCACTCGCGCTTGCGCGGCCGGGTCGCGAATTCGCATTATGCCCGCCGATTAGGCTCTCATAGAATCGAGGAAGCGGATGCATTTCGACTTGGCGAAGATCCCGGCGACCGATGCCTACAAATTGTTGGTCTCGACCGTCGTGCCGCGGCCGATTGCGCTGGCCACGACCGTCGATCGCGAGGGCCGGGTCAACGCCGCACCGTTCAGCTTTTTCAACGCCGTCAGCTCGGTGCCGCCGGTGGTCGTGCTCGGCATCAGCCCCGGTGTCAATGGTGGTGACGGGTACAAGGACACCGAGCGCAACATCCGCGACACCGGCGAATTTGTCGTCAACCTCGTCGACGAGGCGCTCGCCGAGCGCATGAACATCTGCGCGGTCGATTTCCCGAACGAGATTGCCGAGCTCGACATGGCCGAGCTGACGCCGGTCTCCTCGGCCGAGATTCGCCCGCCGCGAATTGCACAATCGCCGGTCAGCTTCGAATGCCGGCGCATCACCGGCCTGTCGCTCGGGCCGCGCTCGGTGCTCGAAGTGGGCCGGGTGATCCACATCCACATCCGTGACGACCTCGTCGACCCGGCGAAGCTTTACGTCGCGACGGAAAAGATGCAGCTGATCGGCCGCATGCACGGTCGCGGCTGGTACGCCCGCACCAGCGATCTGTTTTTGATGGACCGGCTGAGCCGCGACGATTGGGATGCCGGCGGAAGGTGAGCGGCGGGCCGGCGCGACGACGAACCGGCGGGTCGTGTTGCAGCGAGCCGGCGGGTGATATGATCCGACGGCGCGGACGATGATCACTTCTCTCGACACGCTCCAGACCGCAAAGCGGCTCAAGGAGGCGGGCTTCGACGAGCCCCAGGCCGAGGCGCTGACCGGCCTGCTGCGGGACGTGCAGGAAGCTGAGCAAGGGCAGCTCGCGACCAAGGCCGATTTGGGGCGAGTTGCGGCCGACCTCGACGGCAAGATCGAGAGGGTTGCCGCCGACCTCGACGCCAAGATCGAAAGGGTTGCCGCCGAGCTCGACGCCAAGATCGAGAGGGTTGCCGCCGAGCTCAGAGCAGAGTTTGCCCTGATCCGGTCGGAGATGGAGGTGCTGCGGCGAGATTTGACGATTCGACTGGGCAGCATGATCGTCGTTGCTACGGGGGTGCTGCTGGCAGCAAAATTTTTCGGTTGAGGGGCAAATCGCAACGGCAGAAGGGGGGCTCGATGCCGGTTAAGCTGACAGGATTCGTTTTCGCTACCGCAATCGCCTGGGCAGCTGTGCCGGCGTGGGGGGCCGGCATGCCGGATTATGGAACCAAAAATTTCAGCCCTGGTGGCGCCACCCCGTCCTATTTCACGAACGAGAAAAGCGCAGCCTTGGGCATCCCAGAAAACGAAAGCGCGGACGATGGCGCCGACTTGCCTACCCAATCCGCGCAGACCATCACCGAGCCGCGCCAGTCCGACGAAGCTGTGGGGCGCCATCGCGGCAAGTTCGCCAACCGCAGGCCGCAGGCACATGCGGCCGCGCATTCGAGGGTGAATGGCCACACGCCTCGGGCAACTGGCGCGAGGAATGCTCGAACCGCGTCGACGGAACGATTCGTCGGGACGAGGCAGTCGGGGCACTCAAAATCGGCCAGAACCAACCTGCGGCATGCTTCGGCGAAAACTCCATCCCGGAAAGGATGACCTGGAACCCGAAGCGCCGCATCGGATCACGGTCGCAAAATTCGGGGCGCGCCGGTACGCTCAGGTCGGAGTCTCGGCACGCCGGCGTGAGCCATGACGCAAAACATCTACGACAACCCCGAATTCTTCGAAGGCTACAGCCGATTGCCGCGATCGGTTGCCGGTCTGGAAGCCGCCCCCGAATGGCCGGCGCTGCAGGCGCTCCTGCCGTATTTGCGCGGCTGCAA
>DATKHX010000263.1:0-4627 GCA_035510075.1 Allostellaceae bacterium | reverse complement strand
GCCGTGATTCGATCGATGTGACCGCGGTCGGTTACCTGAACCATTATTTCAACTCCAACGTCAGCCGTCTCGACCTCGATCTGCTGGAAGTGACCGCCGGCCCGCGCATCAACTTTCCCGGTGGCGGGTTGCTCGGCAACGTCCTGGCTTCGGTCAAGCCCTACGCCATTGCCGACGAAGTCGGATTGGGCGAGGCGCAATACTTCGCTGCCTTCGGCACCGGCATCGAATACGACGAGACTGTATGGAACGACATGCTGCTCAAATCGGTGTTCGAGTTTCGCCGAAAAAACTTCACGAATGCGTCCGACCGCCCGTTGTCGACCGGTCTCAACGGCAGCGACAAGCTCGTCACGGTTTCGCTGAACAAGCCGATTGCCGCCAATGCCGAGCTGAACCTTGAATTCGACTATCTCGATCAGACAACCGAGTTACCGTTTTACACAAATTCAACCTATGCGGTGATCGGCGCCTACCGCGTGCGTTACGACGCCCCCTTCAAAGTGACTGCTTACCCATGGGAGACGTCGCTTTTTCTTGGCCGCGCCTGGAGCATTTACGCCTCGCCGGACCCGTGCTGCAACACCAGCACCGACCCTTCCGTTATTTCGCTGAGCAGCCAGTTGACGCAGCGCTGGCGCTTTGGCTTGACCGAGGCGATCCCGGTGACGCCGCGAATCGCGATCATCGTGCAATTGGAGCGCGATATCGTTTCATCGAACTTGCCAATTTACGCGTACACTAACAATTCGGTCTTGCTCGGGCCGCAAATTCGCTTTTAAGACGGGACGTTTTGAAAGGACATCCGATGACAGGCACCGTCCGGCATCTGCGGCACGCGGTTTTGCTCGGCTGCTGGACGCTGGCCGCCGGGTTGTCGAGCTCTGCCGTGCTCGCCCAGCAGCGCGTCGGGGTCGACAGCGCGGTCAACCCCGCCGCGATGGGGATACCGCCCGGTGCGGCGCCGCGGCGTCTGGTTCTGGGCCAGGACGTGCTGTTTAACGAGCGGATCACGACCGAGGCGGAAGGCCAGACCCAGATCCTGTTCGTCGACCAATCGACGCTGTCGGTCGGGCCGAACGCCAATATGCTCATCGACCAGTTTGTTTACGATCCGAATGCCGGCACCGGAAAATTGGCGGCGAGCTTGACGCGTGGTGTGTTCCGCTTTGTCGGTGGCAAGCTCAGCAAGCAGGACAACGCGGTCACGATGCGCACGCCGACGGCGACGATCGGCATCCGCGGCGGGGTGATGCTGGTGCGGGTGAGCCCGGACTGCACCGCCCCCGCCTCGCTTGGAGCCGCGGGCTGCAACGCGCTCCAGGTGATCTTCGTCTACGGCAAGGGCGTTACCGTGACCGGGCTCAATGGCGCCTCGCAGACGCTGACCCGACCGGGTTTCGAGGTCACCGTATCCGGCCCCGGCGCCTCACCTTCCGACCCCGGCCCGGCCCCGCCGGGCGCCGCTGCGGCCATGCTGGCCCAGCTCGACGGCCGCGCCGGCGGCAATGGCGGCGCGCCGACGGTGCCGACCGAGGTGTCGGTCGCGAACAGCGGCATCGCCAACGTGATCTCGGCCAATGTCGTGGCCAGCGTCCAGGCCGCGGCAAGGACCCAGCCGATCTCTGATCAATCGCCGATTGCGAACACCACCGTGCAGCAGGTCGTGCCCCCGACAACCTATCAGGTCACCTCGGTCCCGACAGTGTCGCCGACCACGGCGACGCCAATTGCGGCGCCCGTCCCACCAGCGCCGCCGACGCCGCTGATACCGATCGTCATGCCGCCGACGCCGCCCGGACCGCCACCCCCACCCGGGCCACCCCCTCCCGGGCCACCGCCGATGCCGCCACCCGGTCCGCCGCCGATGCCGCCACCCCTAAGGATCAACATCCCCAACGTCGCCGGCGGCTACGTCGACACCGGCAGCCAGGGCACCACGCTCGGGTTTATCGGCCCGGTGACGGCTTACGCCGCAGCGAATGTCGTCAACAGCGTGTTCAGCGGCCCCGGGCCTTTTAGGTTCCCGCTGACCTCGGGCGCTGCAACGACGATCGCGTCGAGCAGCGGCACGATGAGCCCGCTCGGCCCGGTGACCGGCACCACTTACCTCGCGCCCGACAACAGCTTCTTCTATGCCGATCTGGTGCCGGTCAATCAGCCGGCGCAGCGCGAGGTGATTTACGGGGGAACGCAGGTCAACCCGGCCTTCTACAAAGCGATTTCGACCACGCCCACCTATCTCGCCTTCGCGGTCCAGCCCGATTTTGCTTTGCAATCGGGCATCCCGTTCATCCGCGGCCAGACCGGCGGCTCGCTCAGCAGCCCCAGCGTGTCGCCGCTGGTTTTCGCGATCCCGGCCAATACGACGTTCTCGACCCCAAACGCGACGACGAAAGCGCTGCAGGCGAGCCTCGCGGTCAACGGCTCGGGCGCCCAGCAGAGCTCGGTGCTGGTCGTGCTCGTCGGCAACGTCTTCGGGCCGACGGGGACCTCGGGAACCCTGGCGGGTGCCATGCACGGAAGCTTTTTGGCGAACGGGGCCAGTCAGCCGGTTCGGATAAACACCTATTACCAGCCGCCGGCCGACGGCAACGGCAACGGCTTTTATGGCAAGAGCAGCATTTCCGGGTTTACGCTGGCGCCCGGTTCTGGCGCCGCCAATGCCGTCGAAGTCAACACCGCCAATCAGACGACGACGGCCAACTATCAATTCGTCCAACCCGTGATCCCGACCAGCCTGCCGGCGGCGGCGAACGGCACCCAGACGACGACGACGCAAACCCTGAACGGCTTTTTCGGCGGAATCATGACCAAGGAGCCGATCGCCGGCTCCGGCACCCCGCTGCCCTATGCAGTGACCGGCACCACGATGATCTCGACCAACGCCGGCAATCAACAGCTTGCCGCGACCCTCAGTGGCGGCGACCCCTTCACTTCGAGGACCAGCGGGATCCCCGCTGCGAACGGGATCGTGCTGCAGTACGGCTCGACGCAGACGGGTGCGACAAACGCGCGTCAAGCTTTTATCAACGACAAGCTGTTCGCGGCATTGGAGAGCCCGACCACGCCGTCGACGGTCGCCGGCGTGCAGGCCAGCTTCAGCAGCTCCTATCCCAATACCAATCCGAACATCTATTTGGTCACCCAAACCGCGGCGCCGCCTCCCGCCTCGCTCTTGCCAAGCGGCCTGTGCAGCAGCTGCCAGTATCTGCAATGGGGCTATTGGGGCGGCGAGGTCGACACGCCCTCGCAAACCAGCCCGGCGCGGATCGATGTCGGGCACATCAACTTCTGGGTGGCGGGAACGCCGGCAACGTCAATGGCCGACATCTCCAGCCTGAAGGCGAGCAATTTTTCCGGGACCTACAACGGCAACCTGGTCGGCAGCGTCATCAACAACGGCGCGCAGTATCTCGCCTCGGGCGGGTTGCAGGCGATTTATCATTTCGGCACGCAGACCGGATCGTTCACGGTCAGCAATTACGATAAGCTGCCGACCTTCACCGCCAGCGGGAGTGTGCCGTTGAGCGGCTCGAACTATAAGTTCGCCTTCAACAAAGGCGGGATCAACGGCATGGTCAACGGCGGGTTTTATGGTCCGCTGGCGGCCGAGACCGGCGGCAATTTCGCGTTTACCGCCGGTCCGGCCTATTTCACCTCGGGCATCTATGCGGCCAAGCGCTGACCCGCCATCGTGCAAAAAAATGCCCGCCGGAACCGACCGGCGGGCGAGAACTTACTTGCAAGGCGCGGCTTTTACAGCCGTTCAGTTTGTCTAGTGGCCGCTCGGAATGTTGATGTTGGCGCCGGGCGCGGGCCCGCTGCCACCCTGCGAGTAGGGGTGGCCGGCTGCGGAATCGCCACCCGGGGGCGGCGTGTAGGGCTCGTTGTTCGCCGAGACGTTGCTGCCCGGGTTCGGGCCGGCGCCGCTCGTCGAGTAGGGGTGATAGGCGCGGTTGCTCTCCCAGTCGGCGGGTTTCTGGTAGGCCGGCGCGCTGGCGATGCCGACGTTGCTGCCCGGGTTCGGGCCGGCAACCGGCGGCGCCGAATAGACCGGAGACGGGGTGCCGGCCGCCGCTCCGGCCGGGGGCAGGTTCGCTACGCTCTGGGCATGCGCCGCGATCGCGCCACCGGAGAACAACGCCAGGCTGAGAAGGCTCGTCTTCGTCAAGCACCGCATTTCCATTTCCTCCATTCCATCAATCTCGACGCGACTGCCCCCGCGGGGCGGCCGGCTCGGTTCGACCCGGCTCGGTTCGGCTTCGGGCCAATGCCGGCGCTGTAGGGCGCCTGGCGGGGTCGGTATCCCGCGCCGCCACCTGATAGGGTTGTTGCTTGAGCGACTCGGAACGATACCCGGCACACCAACAACTCCAAACAGGCTATAAATGCAGTGTGGCCCCGTACCAGGTAGTGCACAAATGATAATGCTGCATCGCAACCATGAATCAACTTCATTTTAGCGCCCTTGATCTCAACCTGTTGCGGGTCTTCGACGCCCTGATCGAAGAGCGCAGCGTTACCCGCGCGGGCGAGCGGCTCGGCTTGACCCAGTCGGCGATCAGCCATGCGCTCAGCCGGCTGCGTTATGTCCTCGACGACGAGCTTTTCGTGCGCGGCCCCG
>DATKHX010000262.1:0-6444 GCA_035510075.1 Allostellaceae bacterium | reverse complement strand
CCGGCGAAGACCAGCCCGACGACCGAGATCACGCAGGTCACAAACAGGCTCCAGCGCCGGTCGCCGACGCGGTCCGAAATCCAGCCGCATACGACCATGCTGAGCCCGCCGAAAATGTAGGGGATCATCGTCACCCAGCCGACCTGCATGTTGCTGACGCCGAGCTGCTTGATGATTTGCGGCAGGAACAGCAAGAGGCCGAGGCTGGCGGTGACGATCCCGATGTAGTTCAGCGACATCAGCAGCACTTTGGGGTCGAAAAACGAGCGCAACATGCCGATGCCGTGCTGGGTCTCGATGTGATTGCGCTCGCCCGAAAGCGTGCCGTCGAGCCAGCTCTTTTCCTCGGCTGTCAGCCACCGCGCCTCGCTCGGCCGGTCGGTCAGGTAGAAGAACGTGACGATGCCGATCAGCACGGTCGGGATCGCCTCGAAAATGTACATGACCTGCCAGCCATGCAGGCCGAACAGCCCGTTGAGCCCGAGGAGCGCGGTCGAGACCGGCGCGCCGCTCGCCACCGCGATCGGCAAGGCCAGCGTAAAGCTCGAATTGATCCGGGCGCGGTGCGCGTCGGGAAACCAATAGGTGAAATACAGCACAAAACCGGGGAACAGCCCGGCCTCGGCCAGCCCGAGCATAAAGCGGATCGCCATGAAGCTGTAGGGCCCACGGGCAAAGGCGGTGGCAGCCGAAATGAGCCCCCAAGTGACCATGATGCGCGCGATCCATAACCGCGCGCCGAGCTTTTCGAGGATGATGTTGCTCGGCACCTCGAACAGCACGTAGCCCCAGAAAAAGGCACCCGCGGCCATGCCGTAGATCGCCGGGTCGAGGCCAAGATCCTTGTTCATCGTCAGCGCCGCAAAGCCGACGTTGATACGGTCGAGATAGCAAAAGAAATAGGTCAGAACCGCGAACGGCAGCACGCGCAAATACACTTTGCGCATGGCCGACTGCTCGACCGTGCGGGTCATGGCGCTCCCTCCAGGAATGCCGGGATTTCGGCAGACGAGGCGCGATTAGAGAATGGCGGAGCAATGAGCAAATGCATAGACTTCATGCCAGCTGCGCGCGCTGAGGCGCAGAGCGCGGCCACGATCGCTCGATTTTCGCCGGTCGCGTATCATGGCTCGGCGTCAATTCATTCAGAAAGGGGCAGTCCGATGCGTATCCACAATCTTTACACCGACGCCGACGGCCAGTCGCATTTCCGCGACATCGAAGTCGAATGGGTCGAGGAGCGGCGCGGCAGCAAATTGTCGAAACGTCTGACGGCATCAGGCATCATCTTTCGCGAGACACAGGCCGAGCACGACGTCGACTGGCATCCCGCCCCGCGCCGGCAATACATCGTCAATCTCGACGCCGGGGTAAAAATCACCGCCAGCGACGGCGAGAGCCGGATGATCGGCATGGGCGAGGTGATCCTGGTCGAGGACACGACCGGCAAAGGCCATCTCTCGCAGCACGTCGAAGGCAAGATCCGCCACTCGATCTTCGTGCCTGTCGAATAGAAGAAGCGGGGGTTCGCCCCCGCGCTCCGCTTGCGGGGGGAGGGCCGGAGTGAGGGGCAATGCCGCCGCCACGGCCGGCTGAACGACATCGGCAAAATCTGTCGCGGCGGCCCGCCGTCAGCGCGGCAGTTTTTGCTGACTTGAGCGTCTAAGCGTCTGATCGTCTGTTTGTCATCGGCTTGTCGATAGGACAAAACTGTCTTATCTCTCGGCATCATGACCGGAACCGAGCTGCTGCGTCGGCTGAAGAGGCTCGGCAGCGAGCGCGGGGTCGAGGTGCGGCTCGACGAACTGAAGGGCAAAGGCAGCCATGCCGCGCTTTATTACGGTACGCGTCGTACCACACTGAAGGACCGGCGCAAGGAGATCGGGCCCGGTCTGCTGAGCGCGCTGCTGCGCCAGCTCGGACTGAGCCGACGCGACATCGAATAGGAGACCGCTTCTCCAATGTCCCGAACGCCTTTCAGCTATCCAGCTCGGCTCGAACCAGACGAAGAGGGTCGCCTTGTCGTTCACTTTCCGGATTTGCCGGACGCTTTGACTGACGGTGCCGACGAAACGGAAGCCTTGAGCGAGGCGAGCGACTGTCTGTCCACGGCGCTTGCCGCCCGCATCGCAAACGGTGAGGACATTCCGCCGCCGAGCCGATTGCGGCGCGGGCAATATCTAGTCGCGCCGGATGCGACGATGGCGCTGAAGGCGGCGCTTTACGGCGCGCTGCGCACCCGCAAGATGACCGTGGCCGACTTGGCGCGCCGGCTCGACGTCGATTACCGCCAGGCGGCGCGGCTCGTCGACCCGCGCGCCGCGAGCAAGCTTGTGAGCCTCGAGGCGGCGCTCGCGCAGCTCGGCTACCGGGTCGCAATCGAATTGCACGAAACGCCGGCAGCGTAACCGCTCGTTCGAGGTCGCTGCTGTTGGCGTCTGCGCTGCCGGCGACAGCAAAAAATCGACGGTTGACCGCGGTTTGACTTGGGTTGGGCGCGACATTACGATCATCGGCGATGCGCGCCCGGAAAACCGGGCAGAAAAAAGAAGAGTGGGGCCGCAACGACGGCCCTTCGAACAGGAGGATGGCATGCATCAAGACGCCATCGTTGCGTCTATGCCCTGGTATCGCACCCTCAACCGCGAGCAGTGGCGGGTGCTCGCGGCCTCGAACCTTGCCTGGCTGTTCGACGGGTTTGAGATCTATGCGCTGTTTCTGACCGTCGGCTTCGCGCTGCACCAGCTGCTGGTTCCGGCGGAGTATGCCGCGCTGCCGCGCTATGCCGGCTATGTGCTGGCGACGACCGTATTCGGCTGGGCGACGGGTGGCGTCATCGGCGGGATCATCGCCGACTACATCGGGCGCAAGCGGACGATGATGCTGGCGATCCTAGCCTATTCCCTGACCACCGGTTTGAGTGCCATCGCCTGGAATTGGCAGTCCTTTGCGATATTGCGGTTTCTGGTCGGCGTCGGGATCGGATCGGAATGGGCGACCGGCGCCTCGATCGTCTCCGAATTGTGGCCCGACCACGCCCGCGGCAAGGGCGGCGGCCTCTTGCAGTCGGGCGCCGGGATCGGCAGCTTTCTTGCTTCCGGGGTTTGGCTTTTGATCGGCGGCCTCGGGCCTAATTCCTGGCGTTTCATGTACCTGGTCGGAATATTGCCGGCACTGCTCGTGCTGTGGATCTGGCGCGGCATGCCCGAATCGGCACGCTGGGAAGACGCCAACGAGCGCCGCCGCGAAGCCAGGGCGCAGCAGCGCAGCGGAGTCGCGCTCGACGGCGGAGCCGCCGCACTGACCCGCTTTACGGTCACCGACATGTTTCTCGACCGTACCGTCCGCCCACGCCTCATCGCGGCGTTTTTGATGATGCTGTCGGTGACCTTCGGCTTTTGGGGGGTCGCCACCTTCGTCCCGACCTATGTCGGCACCGTCGCCGCCAGGGCAGGGTTGTCGGCGCCCTATTATTCGGCGCTGGCCGGTCTCTTGGGGACCGGGGTTGCGATCTTCGGCTTTATCACCCTCGGTTTCCTTGCCGACGGGATCGGCCGCAAGCCAACCGCGATGCTCTACTACCTGATGTGCCTGATCCTGACCCCGGTCGTCTATCTGTGGGCGAAAGGAATGGCCCCGTTGCTCGCCGCGGTCACGGTTTTCGGCTTTTTCACCGGAGGGATTTGGGCCTGGGCGCCGATTTGGCTGCCCGAGCTGTTCCCGACCCGGATGCGCGGCACGGCGGTCGCGTTCTGTTTTAACGCGCCGCGCTGGATTTCGTGCATCGGGCCGCTGATCGCCGGCACCTTGATCGTGGCGCTCGGCGGCTACGGCCCGGCGGCGACGATTGTCGGTCTGTTTTTCATCCTCGGCGTCATCGTCGCGCCGTTCCTGCCCGAGACCCGAGGCCGGCCGCTGCCGCACACCGTATGATGGCACCCGACCGTCTTTACGGCGCCGGCAGAGTCCGCACCATGACCGTGCCGGCGAGAAAATCGTGCAAGGTGCGCCGCCGGCGGTTGAACAAGGCGACGAGCAAGATCAGCGAGCAGGTCATCCCGACGGTGACGTAGAACAGCACAGTTTCGATCAGCGCCTGCAAAAAGCTCGGCCGCTCACCCGATATCGAGCGCAATTCGAGATCGAAGCAGCGCATGCCGAAGGTTGCCGAGTGCCGGCCGCTGAGTAGGAGGGTGTGGTAGGTGAGCGGGATGAGGCCGAACAAAAACCACAGCAGCGGCCCCAACAGGCCCAAGCTCAACAGCCACAGTACGGCAAAGACGACCCAGACGCCGACCATGATGACGCCGATAAACAACAGGTCGACGAGGTAGGCGAAAACCCGGCGCCATAGCACGCCCTCGTAAAGCTCGGGGAAGGCCGCCGGGTCGGGCATCCCGAAATGGTCGGCGCGCCAAGGAAAGTCGTATCCGGCGGTCACTGTCAGCCTCGAAATTGCCGATCGGTGCCGAGCATGTGGGGATCGTCGCGGCGGCGGCAAGCGGCGCACGCGCGGACGCGACGTGCTAGGCTGCGTTCGCCACCCGCCGCTGCGAGCGAAGAGGAGAACCGATGCCCGCTTACGTCATCGCCGATGTCCAGGTCACCGACCCCGCCGGCTACGAGCCCTACCGGCCGCTCGCCGGCGCCAGCATCGCCCGCTTCGGCGGCCGGTTCGTCGTGCGCGGCGGCAAAGCAGACCTCTTCGAAGGCGCGCCCGTGCCCGAGCGCATCGTCGTCATCGAGTTCCCCGACGCCGAGACCGCGCGGCGCTGGTACTACTCCGACGAATACCAAAAGGCGATGAAGATTCGGCAGGCTCATTCGACCGCCCGCGTCATCCTGGTCGAAGGCGAAGGTTAGCCGAGGTTTGCCACTCACCTCTGCCCTCTCCCCGCAAGCGGGGCGAGGGGGAACGGTGCTCGAAGCAGGACGGCCGCTACTCCGGATCTTTGGCTGCTTCGGAAAGCAACAGGCGGGTCGGGAAGCCGGCTTGGTTGAGGGCCGCGATCAAGACCTCGACATGGCGCCGGTTCTGGGTCTCGACGACGACGTCGAGCTCGGCGCGCTTGACCGAGGTGTCGTGGAACAGACGCTGGTGATGGACCTCGACGATGTTGCCGGCGTGCTTGCCGATGATCGCCGACACGCGCGACAAGGCGCCGGGCACGTCGGGCAACTCGGCGCGCAGCCGCACCAGCCGCCCCTCGCGCACCAGCCCGCGCATTAAAATCGAGGCGAGCAGCCGGCCGTCGATGTTGCCGCCGGTGACGACAATCCCGACTCGTTTCCCGGCAAAACGCCGGGGTGCCGCGAGCACCGCCGCGACCCCCGAGGCGCCGGCGCCCTCGACGATGAGCTTCTGGCGTTCGAGCAAGGTTTCGACCGCGTTTTCGAGCATCGGCTCGTCGACCAGCAAAATGTCCGAGACCAGAGCCTCGACGATGCGCCGGGTCAGCCGGCCCGGCTCCTTGACTGCGATCCCTTCCGCCAAAGTCATCGGTTCGGCCGGGGGACCCGGGTCCTCGCCGCGCATCAGCCGGCGCATCGACGGGTAGAGCATCGACTGCACCCCGACGATCTCGATGCCCGGAACGAGAGCCTTGGCCGCCACCGCGGTCCCCGAAACGAGCCCGCCGCCGCCGATCGGCACGACGACCGTGTCGAGATCGGGCCGGTCGGCCAACAGCTCGAGCGCGACAGTCCCCTGCCCGGCGATGACCGCCGGGTCGTCATAGGGGTGGACAAAGGTCAGGCCTTGTTCGCGCGCGAGCGCTTGTGCCGCTTCGCGCGCAGCGGCGAGGCTGTCGCCTTTGAGCACGACCTTGGCGCCGAACGCTTCGGTGTGATCGATTTTGATGAACGGCGTGCCCTCGGGCATGACGATCGTCGCGGGGATGCCGAGACGCCGCGCATGGTAGGCGACACCCTGGGCATGGTTGCCGGCCGACATCGCGGCGACGCCGGTGCTGCGCTCGCCGGCGGTCAAGGTCAAAAGCTTGTTCAGGGCGCCGCGTTCCTTGAACGAGCCGGTGCGATGCAAGGTCTCCAACTTCAGCCAGATCTCGGCCCCGGCGAGCTCGGACAATGCCGCGGCGGCGATGGTCGGCGTGTGCGCCACCGCCCCCGCGATCGCCACGGCGGCGTGGCGGACGTCGTCGATCGTTACCGGCAAATCATTCATATCGGCGGGCCAGAGCTTGGATCTCGGCGGTAGTGGTATCAGGGGCTTTTTGCCGGCACCGCACTTTTGATCGCTACCGCACGAAAGAGCGGGTCCCGATCGCACCTGTTGCTGCGCGAGAAACCTGATTCTGCCGACAGCCGACAGGAGTGATCATCGCCTCACACGGCTCAGCCTGCCGCGACATCGAGAATGGTCAAGGCCAAGGCTTGGGCGCGGGGGACGAGCGTGTCGATGCGGCACCATTCTTCGTCGGTGTG
>DATKHX010000261.1:0-4109 GCA_035510075.1 Allostellaceae bacterium | reverse complement strand
GCCTCGACCACCATGCCGTTGCCGGTCCAATCGTTGGCAAAGCTGCCGACCGTCTCGGCGCGCGCGCCGCCGCCGATCAGGGTCATCAACAGGGCGGCTAAAAGGTAACGGGTCATCGGGTCGTCCTCGCAAAGCTGCCAGTCCTGAGTTGAAGTTCGCGCGCTCTCGCCATCCTCATCCCGCCGAAGGTC
Source organism: Allostellaceae bacterium (assembly GCA_035510075.1). Lineage (GTDB taxonomy): Bacteria > Pseudomonadota > Alphaproteobacteria > ATCC43930 > CGMCC-115725 > AP-15. The sequence continues at coordinate 3,918 of DATKHX010000261.1, read as the reverse complement.
GGGACCCACCGCCGAAATGGATTACCGGCTTTCGCCGGTATGACGATGAAGAAATCACAGAAACTTTGAGCCCACGAGCCTGTAGCCAGGAAGGGGGCGTTCTCGCGCGGCCTTCCAAGCGCTAGGAGAGCAATTTGCTGCTCGCCGCCGACAGACATAGCCTGACGGGCCGCAATCCGGTGCACGCGTAAAGCGGCCCCGCGACGATCCCAACGCGCCGGTGTTAGTCGAAGGCATGTCCGAGCGCCGCACGATCATCGAAACCGACATCCCGGCGCGGCTCGACCGGCTGCCGTGGACCGGGTTTCATAGCCTCGTCATCGCCGCCCTCGGCATCACCTGGATCCTCGACGGCCTTGAGGTGACGTTGGCCGGCTCGGTTGCCGGCGCGTTGCAGGAAAGCCCGGTATTGCATTTTTCGGCGGCCGAGGTGGGTGCGGTCGGCAGCGCCTATCTCGCGGGTGCGGTCGCCGGTGCGCTGCTGTTCGGCTATCTGACCGACCGGTTCGGCCGCCGCAAGCTGTTCTTTGTGACGTTGGGGGTTTACCTGACCGCGACTGCGGCGACCGCCTTCTCGTGGGATTTCGCGAGCTTTGCGCTGTTCCGCTTTCTGACGGGCGCCGGCATCGGCGGCGAATACGCCGCGATCAACTCGGCGATCCAGGAATTGGTGCCGGCGCGGTTTCGCGGGCGCACCGATCTCGCGATCAACGGCAGCTTTTGGCTGGGTGCAGCACTCGGCGCGTTTGGTGCGGTCACCTTTTTACAGCCGGGCCGGCTGCCGCCCGATCTCGGGTGGCGGGTCGCCTTTGGGATCGGTGCGGCACTCGGCCTCGGGATATTGCTGTTGCGGCGCCACATTCCGGAAAGCCCGCGCTGGCTGATGCTCCACGACCGCCTGCCCGAAGCCGAAGAGGTGATCGGCGCTATCGAGCGCCGGGTCGGCGAGCGCCCGCTGGCACCCGGCTCAGCGGAAGACAAAAAGATCCGCCTCGCCGTCTCCTCGCGCACGCCTGTGGCACGGATGGCGTTGGCGATCCTGCGCGACTATCCCAAGCGGGCCGTTCTCGGCCTCAGCCTGATGTCGGCGCAGGCGTTCTTTTACAACGCGATCTTCTTTTCCTATGCGCTGGTCTTGACCCGGTTCTACGGCGTCCCGTCAGCCTCGGTCGGCTGGTACATCCTGCCGTTTGCACTCGGCAATTTTGTCGGGCCGTTGGCGCTCGGACCGTTATTCGACCTCGTCGGCCGCAAGCCGATGATCGGCGCCACCTATGCGCTCTCGGGCGTGCTGCTGGCGGTGGTCGGCTGGCTGTTCCGCGAAAACCTGCTCAGCGCCGCGCAATTGACGATGTGCTGGACCGGCATCTTCTTTTTTGCCTCGGCGGCAGCGAGCTCCGCCTATCTGACGGTCAGCGAAAGCTTTCCGTTGGAGGCCCGCGCCCTCGCCATCGCCCTTTTTTATGCGTTAGGCACCGCGGTCGGTGGTGCCATCTCGCCGTGGCTCTTCGGCGTATTGGTCGGCTCGGGCGAGCGCGGCGCGGTCTTTGCCGGCTACCTGCTCGGCGCTGGATTGATGATCGCCGCGGCACTCGTCGAATTCGCGATCGGCATCAAGTCCGAGCGCCAGCCGCTCGAAAGCGTCGCCCGCCCGCTCTCCAGCGTCGGCGTCGCCGATTAACCGCCCGCGAAGGCCGGCGATTTGCGACCGCTTCCTCGAAATGAGTTGAATGCCATTGCAAGGCGCCGAAGGCGACGCGGCAATCCCGACCGGATGAGCGCCAGGCTCGTCGATCCGAGATTGCTTCGCCTGCGCTCGCAATGACCGCGTACTGGTACGGATATATTGAAATGAACGGCCTAGCCGCTCGCGAAGGCAGGGGCGACTTCGGCCATGAAGCGCGCCATCTCGTCCTTGACCTGGGCGTGCGGCTTTAGCCCGACATTGAAGTAGAGGATGCGCCCCGGTCGGACACTCAGATGTCGTGGACGTCGACAATGCCGGGCAGCGACTTGACCGCGGCGCGCATCCGCGGGTCGACACGGAAGCCCCCGGGGATCGCGATCTCGACCTCGCTGTCGTCGAGGTCGAGCACGACCGAGACCCGCCCGCGGCCATTCCCATCGCGCGCGAACAGGTTCTTTAAATGCGCCAGCGCCCGCGCCTCGCCCAAAAACACTCGCAGCCCGGCCGCGGCGTGGGCGACGACATCGTCGAGCGGCTCGATTTTTTGCGCGGTCAGCCGCAGGCTGTCCTCCTCGCTGCGCACATCGACGGTGACGGCGAGCGGCTGCCCCGCATCGAACAGTGCCCGCGCCTCTTTCAGCATCTCGGCGAACAGGGTCACCTCGAAAACGCCGCTCGGGTCCGACATCTGGACGAACGCGAAACGATTGCCCCGCGCGGAAGTCCGCTCCTTGCGGCCGACGACGATGCCGGCGAGCCGAAACCGCGTCGCGCCGTTCGCCGCCAAAGCCGCCGGTAAATCGGCCCAGCGCAGGATGCCGGCGCGTTCCAGGCTCCGGCCATAGGCGTCGAGCGGATGGCTCGATAGATAAAAGCCGATCGCGGCAAATTCGTGCTGGAGCTTTTCGACCGGCGGCCAGTCGTCGATCAGCGGCAATGCCGGGCGATCGGGGAGGCCGAGCCCGAACAGGCTGCCCTGGCCGTCCTGCCGCTCGCTCGCAGCCCGGCTCGCCTGGCGCAGCAGCAACTCGGCCGCGGCGAAGGTCTGCGCCCGGTTGGGATCGAGCGGGTCGAACGCCCCGGCCTTGGCGAGGCTCTCGAACTGTCCGCGGTTGAAGGTCCTGGCGTCGAGCCGCTGCGCCAGGTCGAAGAGGTCCTTGAACCGCCCGTTCTCGCCGCGCTCGCCGACCAGCACTTGCATCGCCTGCGCGCCGACCCCTTTGACCGCGGCGAGCGCATAGCGGATCGCCGGTCGGCCGCTCTTGGGATCCATCTCGACCGAGAACGTCGGCTGCGAGCGGTTGATGTCGGGCGGCAGCAGCCGGATGCCCAGCCGGTCCAATTCCTGGCGCAGCAGATTGAGCTTGTCGGTGTTGCCGAGCTCGAGGGTCATCAGCGCGGCCATGAACTCGACCGGATGATTGGCCTTCAGATACGCGGTCTGATAGGTCACGAGCGCATAGGCCGCGGCATGCGGCTTGTTGAAGCCGTAGCCGGCAAATTTCGCCATCTGGTCGAAAATATGGTCGGCGAGCGCGGCATCGACGCCGCGCGCCACGGCGCCGTCGACAAATTGCTGGCGCTGCGCGTCCATCTCCGATTGGATTTTTTTGCCCATCGCCCGGCGTAAGAGATCGGCCCCGCCAAGGCTGTAGCCAGCCAGGACCTGCGCGATCTGCATGACCTGCTCCTGGTAGGTCATGACGCCATAGGTCTCGGTCAGGATCGGCTCGAGCGCGGGATGCAGGTAGTCGGGCGCCTCCTCGCCATGCTTGACCGCGATGTAGCGCGGGATGTTCTCCATCGGTCCGGGGCGGTAGAGCGCGTTGGCGGCGACGATGTCTTCGAACCGGTCGGGCCGCAGCCGCCGCAGCATGTCGCGCACGCCAGCACCTTCGACCTGGAACACGCCGACCGTGTCGCCGCGGCTCAAAAGCTCGAAAGTCGGGCGATCGTCGAGCGGCAGATCGGCAAGGTCGAGCACGATTCCGCGCGCTGTCAGCAGGTCGAGGCAGCGCGCCAGCACGGTCAGGGTCTTGAGCCCGAGAAAGTCGAATTTGACGAGGCCGGCAAGCTCGACCCACTTCATGTTGAATTGGGTCGCCGGCATGTCCGAGCGCGGATCGCGATAGAGTGCCACCAACTCGTCGAGCGGCCGATCGCCGATCACCACGCCGGCGGCGTGGGTCGAAGCGTGGCGATAAAGCCCCTCCAGACGAAGCGATATTTCC